>CAYOHV010000134.1:0-4721 GCA_964403825.1 uncultured Bifidobacterium sp.
TGAGTCGCCCTTTTCGCTGCGGCAGGCGCGCAAAAAGGCAGAGTTGGATGAAGACGCCATAGGGCCACGCTACCGAGATCAAGGGGAAATCCGCAGATCGGCATGGTCTCGGAGCCTTGCGGGCCTGAAATTTGCTGCGCTGTGAGGCCGATAGGATGTCGTACCCCCTTCGGGACCTCTTTGGACCGCAGGAGGACTGTCTTTCTTCAACGAACGAGCGATCCTTGGCCCCACATCCAGATCTCGAAGCTGAACAGGCCTATATCGATCACGCTTATGCGTGTCTTGAGCAGTCGCGCCAAGCCGCTACTCGTCTTACATCAATGGTTGAAGTTGGTCGCGGTGGAACCGAACAAGCGCGTTTTGAACGCGAAGTTATTTACGACACCGTTTTGAATCGCCTTTCGCATTTGCAACTTGGTGATGCTGCACTTTGCTTTGGTCGTATTGATCGCAAGGTTGAAGATGAATTGATTGCCGATGGCAATGACATCGAATCGTTTTATATCGGTCGTATTGCCGTAAGTGATGAAAACCAAGAACCGATCATCGTTGATTGGCGCGCGCCAATTGCCGAACCGTTTTACCGTGCCACCGGTCGTCAACCAATGGGGTTGTCGCGCCGTCGTCATTTCGCCACTCGTGGTCGTCAATTGCTCGGTGTCGAAGACGAACTTTTCGGCGATTCACTTGAAAGTTTGGGCATTGAGTCGGCGCCGGAAAATCCCATTCGCGGTCAAGGTGCACTTTTCACGGCATTGGAAACAGCGCGCACTGGTCGCTTAGGCGACATTGTCGCCACTATTCAAGGTGAACAGGACGAAATTATTCGTGCTCCATTGCCGGGCGTATTGGTAGTACAAGGCGGACCGGGAACGGGAAAGACAGTTGTGGCGTTGCATCGCGCCGCGTACTTGCTTTATACGCATCGTTTTCCCTTAGAAGGTCAAGGCGTTTTAGTTATTGGCCCAAACCGATTGTTTTTGGGTTATATCGAACAAGTTTTGCCCTCGTTAGGTGAAGCGGGTGTTGAACTTGCTGTTCTTGCGGATCTTGTTGGCGATATTGCTATTCGCTCGTATGACACTGGACGCACGGCGCGTATAAAGGGCGATGCGCGCATGGTGCGATTCTTGCGACGGGCCGTACGTGATCGTCAACGACCGCTACGTTCCGATCTTGTTGTTGGTTACGGCTTGCAACGACTTGTTCTTTCGGCAGAACGCAGTGCTGAAATTATTTCTGATGCGCGTCGTCGTTATCGTCGACATAACGCCGCACGGAAATTTTTGGAAACGGAAATCTTTGCTGAACTGGCTAATTCGGGGCGAGGCGAACTTTCACTTTCGGAAGTAAAAGAGCGCACTCGTCGCGATCCGGCGGTTCGGGAAGCGTTGGAGCGTATGTGGCCGATCCTTACGCCGGCTCAGTTTTTGCACGATTTATTTGGCGCTAAGGGCCTTTTGAAAAATGCGGCCAAGGGAATTTTCGACGAGACGGAATGGGAATCGCTTTACCGTCCTCGTTCCGAAGAACTTGATGCCGTCGAATGGACTCATGACGATGCGCCGTTACTCGACGAAGCACGGGCGTTATTAGGTCCTCGTCCGCGCAAAAAGCGTCCGGGCGAAAGCAATGATGAAGACGAGATTCGCACCTACGGACACATCGTCGTTGATGAGGCTCAAGATCTTTCCCCGATGCAACTGCGAATGTTGGAGCGACGCAGTTTGAATGGCTCGATGACTGTGGTGGGCGATATCGCGCAAGCTACTGGTCAATGGGCGCATGCATCATGGGATGAAATTCTCGAGTTACTACCGGCAAAGCGTGAACCAAATCGTAAAGAACTCACGCTCGGCTATCGCTTGCCGGCTCCCATTATGAATGTGGCCGCCAATGTTTTACGAGTGGCAGCACCATTTCTTCAACCGCCACGGTCGGTGCGCGAAGACGGTGCCGAGCCCGTCATTCGAAAAGCCGGGCCAGGAGAATTGGCAACAGTTGTAAGCGCGGTAACGCGTATTGAGCGCGCTGCGGTTGATCCTGGTCAGGTGGCGGTGGTTTGTCCGGCATCGTTAATCGATGAAGTTTGCGCCGCTTTAACCGAAGCCGATATCGATTTCGGCCGTGCTACTCGTCAAGGTTTGCAACATCGAGTCACAGTGGTTGAAGTTGGATTGGTAAAAGGTTTAGAAGTCGATTCGGTCGTTGTGGTTGAACCACAACTGATCGTTGATGAAGAAGCCCAGGGATACCGCGCGCTTTATGTGGCATTAACACGCGCCACGAAACGTCTTGCTGTTGTGCATGAACTCGAGTTACCGGACGCAATGATTTAAGCGTCGTATTTGCTGTAAGCGATTGTTATTACGCCGCAGTTACCAAAATTCGTTTAGTGGCGAATGAATCGATTTCTACCGTTCGACCATTTATTTCCACTACAACACCATCGGCCGCGGCATTAGTGATGGTTCCGGAATTGCCGGGCAACAGCGATGAGTCTTCTAAAAATTCCAAAAGGCCAGGAGTGAACTCAAGTTCTTCGGGAATACGGGTAACCGTAAATTTCTGTCCGACTAATAACGAGTCCAATGTGACGGCATCAGGCGCGTTGTAATCGGTTCCTGGAATTGGATTTCCATGCGGACAAGTTGTTGGCTCACCTAAAACTCGCACCATTGCTGATTCAACCGTTGGTGAAATGACATGTTCCCATTTGCCGGCTTCATCATGAGCCTCCGCCCAAGAGAGTCCGAGAATGTCGGTGAGAAAACGCTCGGCTAAGCGATGACGACGAACAACTGCTTCGGCGAGTTCCAAACCATTTTTGGTGAGGCTGATTGAACCGTTCTTTACAACAACGAGTTCGGCCGCTTCCATGCGGCGAATCATTTCCGAAACAGCAGGGCGGGAAACATCAAGACGCTCGACAATGCGCGCTTGGATGACATCAACATCATCCTCACGTAATTCGAAGATTGTTTCGCAATATTCTTCGAACGCTGGATGCCATTCCCGCGTCTTCGGTGTGGCCATGGTGTGAGTCTAGGAGGAGTAATTGTTTATGGCTCTTTCAGCCAAAAATTACGCTCTACCTAAGACTCGAGTAACTGCAATTTCAATGACGACACGGTCATCGCGCTGCTTCGGCTCACGGTAACGCTCGCCGTAGCGCCGCACCGCTTCAGCAACCCGATCGGGTTCAGACGTAACGGTGGCGATCCCTTCCATCGTTAACCAGCGGCCTCCATCTACTTGGCAGACGGCCGCTGGGCTATTTGGATTTTCCGCAACGTTGCGCGCTTTACGACTGCCGGCCCATGTAATGACACGTACGAGTTGCGCGTCGGGATCCCAAGTGAATCCGACGGCAACAACGTGAGGCGTTCCGTCACTGCGCATCGTGGTCAACGTTGCCAGATGACGTTCGGTGACAAATTCGTTTATTTCGTTGCTCAAACGGGTGGGGTTGTGAGCCATGTTTTCCTATTCGCTTGAGATTGCCCGCAAGACATCAAGACGTGATGCACGCCAGGCCGGATAAAGGGCGGCACCGATGCCGGCAAGTGCCGCTAATAAAACGATGACGATTAATTGTGACCACGGAATGGCAAAGGCGGTGACGCCTTCGTCTTTCAGCGCGGTCACCAGAGCGAAGCCGAAGAGCAAACCAATTCCTAAGCCAACTAAGGCACCGAGCAAACTGATAATGACGGATTCGAGTCGCACAATCGAACGCACTTGGCGACGCGGCATGCCAACGGCACGTAGTAAGCCAAATTCACGGGTGCGCTCGTAAACCGAGAGCAGCAATGTATTAATAACGCCGACGATGGCAATGACCAGCGCCAACATCAACAACACATAGACGATGACCAAGAATTGATCGGCTTGTGATGATTGGGCTTTTTTGAATTCAGCCAGGTTCTCTAATTTCGCACTTGGATACTGGTCGACAATTTGTTGCAGAGGTTGACGGGCTGCGTCAATGCCGGCTTCAGATGTGTCATCCAACAAAATGTAAACAGCATTAAACGATTGCAATTCGGGCGGAACCGACAAATTGAATTGGTCCAGACTGATAATCCACTCTGAACCTTGAACTTGGAATTCGGTTTTATAAATAGACGTAATTGTGAACATGCTGGCGCCTGTATTTAAGAACTGCGCCGGAACTTGATCGCCTAATTTCAGATTTGAACTTTTGGCGAGTTTGTCGGAGATCGCAACTTGATTGAGTCCGAGATCTTCGAACGAGCCTTCAACATTGTTGATCTCGATGGCTTCCGAGAAAACCTGCGGATCCACCGCTAAGACAACCTTGTTGGAATTGTTGATTTTGGCGAAGGTGCCGGCAATACCGGCTGCTGCTTTGACGCCATTCACTGCAGCTAATTGCGGAGCAATTGGTTCTGGTAATGCAGTGGCACCAAAACCTTCCGAGGTGACGACGTATTGACCTTTCACCGACGCCTCGATGGCGTCAACGGTGGACGCTTTCACCGACGCCGCCGTGACGGCAATAAATCCAACGAGACCGATGCCAATCATCAATGCCGAAGCCGTGGTTGACGTACGGCGCGGATTTCGCATGGCGTTCTCGCGGGCAAGCCTTCCGGAAAGTCCGCGTGTCTTTTGTAAGGGATAACCAATGACACTCGACAGCGGCGAGGCAACAGTTGGACCAATGATGGTCAAGCCAATGAATACGAAGAAGG
>CAYOHV010000135.1:0-4657 GCA_964403825.1 uncultured Bifidobacterium sp.
CGATATGGCCGATATCGATGAAGTCGCCGAAGCCTGGGAAGTGCTTTCGCAAACAACCGATATCGAAAATGTTGTTCCCATCACCTATATGAACTCTTCGGCTGCGCTGAAAGCGTTCGTTGGAGAACACGGTGGCGCCGTTTGCACTTCTTCTAATGCGCGCGCCGTTGTGGAATGGGCATTGTCGTTGGGTGATCGTGCTGGCGATGGTGCGGGCGGCAAACAAGTTCTTTTCTTTCCGGATCAACATCTCGGTCGTAATACGGCAATGCAATTGGGTTACCAACTCACCGATACGCGTATTTGGGATCCGCGCCGCGAAGCGGGTGGGCTCAACGAGGCCGATATCAAGGAAGCAACGTTTTTGTTATGGAAAGGACATTGCAGTGTCCACCAACGCTTCCAACCGTCACATATCGAGCAGTTCCGCGCCGATCATCCCGACGGCATTGTGATTGCCCATCCGGAATGTTCGTATGAGGTTTGTCAATTGGCCGATCAAGTGGGCTCGACAGATTTCATTATTCGGGCCGTCGAAGCAGCACCCAGTGGTTCGGTGCTTGGCATTGGAACCGAAATTCATTTGGTGAATCGCCTCAACAATGAAACGCCCGACAAAACAATCGTGTCGCTCGATCCGCTGGTGTGTCCATGTTCGACCATGTTCCGCATCGACGCCGCCCATCTTTGTTGGGTGCTTGAGAATTTGGTCGACGGTCGCGTAGTGAATCAGATTTCGGTTGACGAAACAACGGCTGCTTGGGCGCGCGTTGCTCTCGATCGAATGCTCGCCATTACGTAAACAACAATCGGCTTTACGATTTTTTCGTTGCGCTTTTCTTTTTGGCCGCGGTTTTCCTAGCAGCTGACTTTTTCGGTGCCGCTTTTTTCGGTGCCGCTTTTTTCGGTGCCGCTTTTTTCACGGTTGCTTTATTCGCCGGCGTGGCCATCACGGTGCGAGTAGTGACGGTTGAATCCGACAACAACGGTTTTAAGAAGCGGCCCGTATGACTTTCCGGTGTTGCCGCGACTTCTTCTGGCGTACCTTCCACCAACACACGGCCACCGCCTGTGCCCCCTTCAGGGCCAAGATCAATAAGCCAATCGGCGGTCTTAATGACATCCAAATTATGTTCGATGACAATCACGGTGTTGCCTTGATCAACCAACCGCGAAAGCACCGTAAGGAGTTTGCGAATATCTTCGAAATGCAAACCGGTGGTTGGTTCGTCGAGGATATAAACCGTGCGACCAGTAGATCGTTTCGATAATTCCGATGCGAGTTTTACGCGCTGTGCTTCGCCACCGGAAAGTGTCGTTGCCGGTTGACCTAATCGCACATAACCAAGACCAACATCCACCAGCGTTTGCAAATGCCGAGCAATGACAGGTTGGTTGGCAAAAAACTCAACACCCTCCTCACAACTCATATTGAGGACATCGGAAATATTGTGATCTTTGAAAGTGATGTCGAGTGTGTCGCGGTTATAACGCGCGCCCTTACAAACTTCGCAAGGAACATAAACATCGGGAAGGAAATGCATTTCGATTTTTATGGTGCCGTCGCCCGAACAGGCTTCGCAGCGTCCGCCGGGAACATTGAACGAAAAACGTCCTGGCAAATAGCCACGCACTTTCGCTTCTTGGGTTTGAGCAAAAAGTTTTCGAATATGGTCGAAGACACCGATATACGTAGCCGGATTAGATCGCGGTGTGCGGCCAATTGGCGACTGATCGATGTTGATGACCTTGTCGACCAGATCCATTCCTTCAACTTTGCGATGCAAACCCGGTGGAATGCGCGAGTTGTACACCTTTTGCATAAGGGCTCTATGCAAAATGTCGTTAACCAACGTTGATTTACCGGAACCAGAAACTCCCGTTACCGCGATGAACACATGCAATGGGAATTCAACATCGATATCGGACAAATTGTGTTCACGAGCGCCGCGCACGGTAAGACGATCAAGACCGGGTGCCCGTCGCTGCATGGGCACAGGAATGCTGCGGCGACCGGAAAGATATTGACCGGTCATTGATGAATCGCTCGTTAACAATCCAGCGACAGGGCCGGAGTAAACGATGTCGCCACCATGTTCACCGGCACCCGGACCAATATCAACCACATGATCAGCCACACGAATGGTGTCCTCATCATGTTCCACAACCAAAACGGTGTTACCTAGTTCTCGTAACCGAATCAGGGTGTCGATGAGTCGCCGGTTATCGCGTTGATGCAGTCCGATTGAAGGTTCGTCCAAAACATAAAGAACGCCAACGAGTCCGGAACCAATTTGCGAAGCCAAACGAATACGTTGCGCTTCCCCACCGGCCAATGTGGCCGCCGAACGTGAAAGCGATAAGTAGTCGAGGCCTACATCTAAAAGGAAACCCATACGGGCGTTGATTTCCTTCACGACTCGCTCAGCGATCATGCGATCACGTTCGGAAAGATCTAATTCAGCCAGCGTGCGGGCAGCATCACCGATTGACATCTCACAAATTTCCGCAATCGAATGTCCATCAATGGTCACGCCCAGGGAGAACGGAGCTAAGCGCGAACCTTCACAATCGGGGCATGGCACTTCGCGCATATAGCCCTCAATTTGTTCACGCTGCGCATCCGATTCTGAATCGGTATGCCGACGCTGTAACCACGGCACAACACCTTCGAAACGCGCGTCATAAGAGCGTTGCCGTCCATATCGATTGCGATAGCGAACTTGCACCCGACCAGTGGCGCCGGTGCCATAAAGCAGGAGTTTCTGATCTTTTTTGTGCAATTGCCCGAACGGAACATCCATCGGGATTTCGTACACATCGCAAACTGATTCCAAAAGGCGACCGAAATACTGCGTGCGTGCCGACGCCCACGGTGAGATCGCACCTTCATCGAGACTTAAATCTTTATCGGGAATAACTAACTCGGGATCGACTTCATATTTTGTGCCGAGACCATCGCATGAATCGCAAGCGCCGTAGGGCGAGTTAAAGGAAAAGTTTCGGGGCGCTAATTCGTCATAACTAGAGCCGCATGTTGGACAACCAAGATGTTGAGAAAACGTGAGAATTTCATCATCAAGTCCGGAGTCATCTCCATGACCAACGATCTGCACTTCCGCAACGCCTTCCGCCAAACGCAATGCCGTCTCTAATGAATCAGTTAAACGACGATCAATGCCCGACTTCTTTACTAAGCGATCCACCACTACTTGAATGGTGTGTTGTTCGTAGCGAGCCAGTTCGAGTTTGTCGGTGAGTTCGTGCAATTCGCCGTCGATGATGGCGCGAGCAAAACCTTGTGAGGCCAAGTCTGCCATCAGCGTGTCATAGGTTCCTTTACGACCGCGCACAACGGGCGCCAAAACTTGAAAACGCGTACCTTCCGGAAGTTCGAGCACTCGATCAACAATTTGTTGCGGAGTTTGACGCTTAATGACTGAACCATCTTTGGGACAATGAGGTACGCCGATACGGGCATACAGCAGTCGGAGATAGTCATATACCTCAGTGATCGTTCCGACTGTCGAACGCGGATTGCGCGAAGCCGACTTTTGATCAATCGAAATTGCCGGCGATAAACCTTCAATGAAATCAACATCAGGCTTATCCATTTGTCCCAAGAACTGACGGGCGTAAGCCGAAAGAGATTCGACATATCGTCTTTGACCTTCGGCATAAATGGTGTCGAACGCTAAAGATGATTTGCCCGAACCGGAGAGACCGGTGAAGACAATGAGACGATCACGAGGTAACTCGACCGAGACATTACGTAAGTTGTGTTCGCGAGCGCCTCGCACCACTAATTGGTCCACTGCGGAAGCATAGGGGGAAGACGAGCGACTTTGATCCGCTCAACCCCAGATCGTTTAGTGAGCTTCCCGCATTTCCCGCCGTAATTCGTTGATCTCGTCGCGTAGGCGGGCGGCATACTCAAATCGAAGGTCGCCGGCCGCTTCTTTCATCTCTTCTTCAAGAGTTTGAATTAGTCGTCCCAATTCATCGGGCGGCAAATTTGCAAACTCATTCGTGCGGGTCGGGCGCTTTGAACGACGGTCTTTGCCCGGAATCGGCGTTTCGGTGGAACCACGCAAAGTGGCCAAAATATCGGTGACCGCTTTGCGCACGGTTTGCGGATCAATCCCATGTTCAGCGTTATAGGCCTGTTGTAAACCGCGGCGACGGTTGGTTTCGGAGATCGCTCGTTGCATTGAATCAGTGATGGAATCGGCGTACATGATGACTTGTCCGTCAACATTTCGCGCCGCGCGTCCAATTGTCTGCACTAACGAAGTTTCCGAGCGCAAGAAACCTTCTTTGTCGGCATCCAAAATGGCGACCAATGAGACTTCGGGAAGATCCAAACCTTCACGCAGAAGATTGATTCCGATCAGTACGTCAAATTCACCGAGACGTAAATCGCGCAAAATTTCAATGCGCTCAATGGTGTCGACTTCTGAGTGCAGATAACGCACACGCACGCCCATCTCGAGCAAATAGTCGGTGAGATCCTCGGCCATCTTCTTGGTGAGCGTCGTAACGAGGACGCGATCACCTTTTGTCACCGTCATTTCGATCTGCGCCATCAGATCGTCAATCTGACCTTTGGTGGGTTTGACGATGACTTCGGGATCAACCAATCCAGTGGGCCGCACAA
>CAYOHV010000136.1:0-1649 GCA_964403825.1 uncultured Bifidobacterium sp.
TTCCTAACCACGGAACTAAATCGGGCGCGGAATACACGTTGTTCACCAAAACATCGATGTGATCTTGTTCGGATGCGATTCGGTCAAAGAGAGCGCGAACTTGCGCGTCATCATGATGATCGCAAGCCACCGCGATACCAGTACCGCCGAGTTCATTAATCTCGGCGACGGTCTCACCAATAGTGCCCGGAATCGCTCCCGGTTCGACGGTGCGTCCCGTGACGTAGACCGTAAAACCTTTTGCTCCTAATTCGACCGCAATTCCTTTTCCGATTCCTCGGCTTGCGCCCGTAACAACGGCAACCTTGCTCATATTTGCTCCGTAGTTTCTCGTTACAACTTTTGGTCTTACTTCTTGGCCGGCTGTTTAGTGCCCGCGATGATGGCGTTCCATGTCGCCAAATCGCGATCATCGGCTAACCGACCAACGCGAGTGACAGTGTCAACATCCGGTGAAAGCGCGCGCAATGCACCGGCGGTGCATTCCTCGGGCTTTTTGTTGGCAAACGGATTGAACTTGTAATGCTTCATCGCGTTTTGATGCGAAATTTTGTTGATCGTTGCATCGTCGAGCCCTTCGAGAGTTTTCAATAACTCTTCAGGCGCATTGGGCCAAGTTCCATCGGAATGGGGATAGTCCGATTCCCAACACACATTGTCGATGTTGAAATGGTGCAGAAGTTCAGGACCAACCGTTTCTTTAATGAAGCACACCAAAATATGGTCACGGAAAATTTGTGTCGGCCCGCCGGTCTTCGAGAAATCGTGTTGAATCCAACCGCCATGTCGTTCATTGACATGTTCACTGCGCCAAAGGAAATACGGAATCCAACCGATATCGCCTTCAGTGAGTGAAAACTTCAGAGTGGGAAAACGTTCCCAGAACGTGGCCCACACCAAATCGATCAGCGTATAAACGGTTCCCGCTGACGAAAGCGACATCGCTACTCCGGCCGGCGCATCACTTGACGCCATTGTTGAACGCGAGGATGAACCTAAATGACAGGCCAACACCGTTTCGGTATCAACACAGGCGGCAAACAACGGATCCCAAGCGCCGGAATGAATCGAGGGCATGCCCAACGCTTCGGTGTTTTCCGAAAACGTCACGGCAAAACAACCTTTATCGGCTAAGCGATAGACCTCTTTTACGGCTTTATCGATATCGAAAAGCGGCAACATTCCGCAAGGAATAAACCGATCGGGATACGCACCGCACCATTCATCAACATGCCAATCGTTATAGGCCTTGATCATGATTTCATTGATTTCACGATCAGGACCTTGATTGAGAACTTGGCCGGAAAAACCCGTCCAGTTTGGAAAGTTCAATCCGGCAAGTTGTCCACCGGCGTTCATATCACGCACGCGCTCATGAACGTCCCAACATCCTTTACGCATTTGGTCGTAACGGGACGCATCAACATTGAAATATTCCGGTGGCTTACCGGCCACCGCATTCAAGCCAAGATTCCGTCCCCGTAAATCGCCGTACCACCATTGTTCAATTCCGTTTTCATCCGTTCGAACTTCGGGCGCGTACTTTTTGTATTTCGCCGGAACGTGCGCGTCGAACATCGTTGCTGGCTCAGCAATATGGTCGTCAACGCTGATCAAAATCAGGTCTTCCGCTTTCATGTTCCCTCCCG
>CAYOHV010000136.1:1749-4595 GCA_964403825.1 uncultured Bifidobacterium sp.
CCTTCGGGACCAGCCAAATGCACTTCGTTGACATTCGGAATTTCCGTGCGACCTTGTTCTTGTAATCCCATGATCTCGGTATAGAAGTGAACTGATCGTTCGAGATCACTTACCGCAATGCAGAACTGCCCAACTGTTGAGCCCATCATTCCCCCCGCTTAGGCGTAAGACGACTGCCGCCCCCGCTGCGAAAACGGTACTCCATAAGACCGAACTAGCGTGGGCCGAACTAGCGTTACTTCGGGGCCTAGAAGGGGGAACTATGAAAGATCTAACTGGCAAAGTTGCAGTCATTACTGGCGGTGCCGGCGGTATTGGCAAAGCCATGGGAGAACGATTTTTGGCGGAGGGCATGAAAGTTGTCCTTTCCGACCTCAATGAACAAACGCTCGAAGGAACCGTGAATGAATTACGGGGCCAAGGTGGCGATGTCATTGGTGTCACCGCGGATGTTTCCAAATTGGATTCAGTCGAAGCCTTACGCGATGCGACGCTGTCGGCTTTTGGCAAAGTGCATGTTGTTTGCAATAACGCCGGTGTTGCCTCGGGCGCACACGGCCGACTTTGGGAACATGAAATTAACGATTGGCGCTTCGCCTTCAGCGTGCATGTCTACGGTGTCATCAACGGCATCAATGCGTTCGTTCCCTATTTGCTCGAACAAGATGAAGAAGCCCATGTCGTAAATACCTCATCGAATAACGGCGGCTTCTCACCTATTGCCGCTTCGCCCACCTATGCCACTTGTAAAGCCGCGGTGGTCACACTTTCCGAATGTCTTTTCGGTCAACTCCAAGAAGTGAATCCGAAAATTGGAGTTTCGGTTTTATTCCCCACCGGAAAAACCAAAGGTGTTTTGAACACCGGCATTTGGGCGGCGGCACCGCGACCCGAAGGTTATGAAGCCGATGCACCGATTGATCACACGCACAAAATGGCGGGCTGGATCCAATCCATGGAACAAGCCGGGACACCGGTAGAAATCACTCCGTTATCGGAAGTTGCCGAAACTGTTGTTGATGGTTTGTTGGCCAATCGTTTTTGGATGGTGGAAGAAGGTCGTTTCGAAGATGCAGTGCGCGAGCGAACTGACATCATTTTGCGCCGTGACTATCCTCTCTACCAACGATGAATGACTTACTGCACTCCTCATTGCATCGCCGCATGTCGGTAATGCATGGCTTGTATTACCAAGCCGTTGGCTCAATGGACGCTGAGCATGTCAATCACTTTGAAAAGCCTGGCGTCTTACCAATTGCCTTTTCGCTTTTTCATTACACCAACATTGAAGATGGTTCATTCATGATCATCACCGGTGAAATGCCAATTTGGAATGATGAGTGGCAAGAGCGCGTTGGTATGACCATCAATGATCACGGTAAAGAACGAACCGTTGACGAAATGGTGAATCAACGCATCGGTGATTTCGAAGCTTTCAAGGAATATCAACGTCAGGTTTTTCAACGCACCGAGGATTACATCGCAGCAATGGATCCGGCGGATTTCACTCGGGTTGTAATTCCCCGACCTTTCCCAGCCACAGTGGCCAGCACCTATTCCGCACGAGTTGCCGGTGAACAAGGAATCACCGTGCTCGATGGGTTCGAATGTTGGATGTATCAACATGGACTTCGCCATATGGGCGAAATCGAATTAGCGCGTGGTTTCGTCGGTCTGGGAGGGATGACCAGTTAACACTCCCGAACTCGACCCCACGCGTCCGTTAGCCACTCTTGATGAGTTGGTGTGGAAAATCAGTTGGGAAGCGCGTCCTGCCTATCGCGGACGTCTCCATGCCATCGCAGCCTTTGTCGCTCCGGCCGCCGCTGCCGCAGTCATAACGCGCGCCACGCCCGGACGTAATCGCGTTGCTGCTGCTGTTTATGGCGCAGGACTTTGCGGATTGTTCGCGGTGTCCGGTGCGTACCACCGTCTCTCGCGCACTCGTAAATGGGCGGAGCGAATGCGACTCATTGATCATTCGATGATTTACGTCATGATCGCGGGAACGTGGACGCCAATTGTGGTGGCCGTGTTACCACCGAAGTATTCGCGCTTAGTTCTCGGCGCGGTATGGGGTTCGGCGGCCAGCGCCATTGCCGCCAAAGTTGCGTTCTTAGATGAAAAACATCGCGCCGGCTCGTGGTTCTATCCCGTTTTAGGTTTGGCCGGTGCCGGTCTTGCTCCTGCGGTGGCCAAAGCCGCCGGAAAAGGTTCCGTGGCGTTATTGAGTGCGGGCGGCGCGGCCTATATCGGCGGCGCCATTATTTTTGCCACGCGCAAACCAAATCCATGGCCGAAAAAATTCGGCTATCACGAAATTTTTCATACCGCAGTCGTCGCCGGAGTGGCTTCGCATTTTGCGGTTATTTGGAAACTGGTTGGTCCCCGTAAACGTCGTTAATGATGAGCGCGCACTAAGCGGCCGGGACGTTCACCAGTATCAGTATCGGATCGACGCGTGATTTTTCCGTTCACGATGGTGGCGACATATCCCGACGCATCTTGAAGAATGCGGCGACCGCCCGCCGGTAGATCTTCGACCGGACGAGGCGGCGAAAGACGAAGATTTTCAACGTCAATCAAGTTGAGATCAGCGCGCTTACCAATTTCGATCGTGCCGCGATCAACTAAGCCAACTGCTTGTGCCGTGAGCGCGCTTTGTTTCCGCACCATCTCTTCGATAGTGAACTTTCCACCGCGCACACGATCGCGTGTCCAGTGTGTGAGCAAATACGTTGGCGCCGATGCATCACAAATGAACCGCACATGCGCGCCACCGTCGCTTAATCCAAGCACGGTGTCGGGATGTTCCAACATCTTTTGTAAATGATCTTGTGACATCT
>CAYOHV010000137.1:0-1924 GCA_964403825.1 uncultured Bifidobacterium sp.
CGCCCACGGCTAACCGCAATAACAACGGAATGATGTCGCCATGACTACAGGCCACTCCATCAACTTCATCGAGTTGTAAAAGCACTTCATAGGCTTTGCGCGCGCTGGCACCTTCAGCAAAAAGATCAGATGCTTCGACCATGAGTCCATGATGGGAAGCAATGGGATGAGCGGTCTGTAAACAGCGTAAGTACGGACTCGAAATCACTCGCCCCACGGGTATTTCCGCCAACAATGAACAAAGCCCGTTGGCCTGATCAAAACCACGGGAAGACAGTGGACGAAGCGAATCGTCATCGTCCCATTCGGAGCGCTTACCCGCATGCGCATGACGAATTAAGTGGATGGTCACGGCGCGAAGGTAGCAATAAGCCGAAGTAAATAAAATTTGCGCGCACGTTCTAACGCAGTTGCCGCAATTCGTGAATTATCTCGGGTACGGCTTGACATAACGCATCAACGTCTTGATCGGTTGTTGTCCAACCCACCGAGATGCGCATTGAACGATGCGCATCGGCTCCCATGGCTTCTAAGACCGGCGATGGTTCGATGCCTTCGGAAGCGCAGGAACTTCCGGAATGAACGGAAATTCCGCGCTGGTCAAGTCCCAACACGATTGCTTGCGGTTCGATATCGGCAATGGCCAAACTAAGAAGATGATCGAGACGATTGCGCGGATCGCCTAATTCGGAGACACCTTCAATGGTTTGCAATTCACTAGCAACACGTTCAGTGAGTTGGCGATAGCGGTGTTGTTGTCGTTGCAATGTTTCGCGATTGAGTTGTGCGCAGACATCGCCGAGAGCAATGGCGGAACTGATCGGTTCGATGCCGGCTCGTCGGGCGCGCTCTTGATCTCCGCCCGTTAGCAACGGTTGCAATCGCAATCCCTGACGGATCCAGAGAACGCCCACCGAAGTAGGAGCACCAAATTCACATCCACCAAAAGAAAGGAGATCGGCACCGAGATCATTAACGGCAAGGGGAACCTGGCCGACGGCATGAGTGGCATCAATATGCAGAAGTGCTTTTGTTTTCTGACAAATTTCCGCTACTTCGGCAATCGGTTGCAATGTGCCCACTTCGTGATTGCCATATTGCAAATGAACAAGCGAAATTGATTCGTCAAAAGTTGCTTTGAACGCGTCGAGATCGATTCGGCCAGCGGCATCAACGGGCACCACGAAAACTTCGCCGTTTAAAGCATGGGCAAATAGTTGGCTTGATTGACGTACCGATGAATGTTCAACCGACGAATGAATAACACGCGGAATCTGACCGTTTTCTTTGGCTCGGTGCAGCGCGCCCCAAGTAGCGGTTGAGATTGATTCACTTGCGCCGCTAGTGAAAACGATTTCCCGTGATTTCGCTTGCAACATTTCCGCCACTTTTTGGCGAGCATTTTCGAGTTCGACGCGGGTGGTCATTCCTTGCCGATAAATACGACTGGGATCACCCATTTCCGTGTGCGCAAGATTGTTACTTACCCGCTGCACTGCTTGTAAAGCTTCGGGCCGAAGCGGAGAAAGAGAGGCGTGATCGAAATAATGATTCACTGTCACGCTTCAAGCGCAGTGATGCAGACGTCATCGCCCATTGGTTTGGACGTTTCACCGGTCACAGTGGCATCAGAACCATAAAGTTCGCTCACCATGCCTTTCATCATTCCGCGATCAACGGCGCAAATGACGGGGTTCGCCATCACCGCATCACCGAAAGGACAATGTTCGGAAACAATTCGCAATTCGTTATTGCGCTTTTCGGCATGAGCGGCGAATCCATGAGCGGTAAGTGCATCGGCAACCATATGCAACGCCGTGCGCAATGAACGTTGTTGTTCAGAGTTATCACCCAAATTTTGTGCCATTAATTTTCCGTATTCGATGCCAACTTCTTCGGCCATCTCTTCGGCTTTTTCTTTGGG
>CAYOHV010000137.1:2024-4594 GCA_964403825.1 uncultured Bifidobacterium sp.
ACCGAGGAGAACTCCGTCGGAGTGAGGGTGTTCTGTTCCACGTCGGTATTCTACCTAAGCCCGTAGGAGAAATTCCCTTAAAGGAAGTACGTGATATGGCCACCATTACTGAAGCGGACGTTATTGAGGCGTTGCGGCCTGTTGAGGACCCAGAACTGCATCGCAGCATCGTCGATTTGGAAATGGTGCGTGCTGTGGCCATCGATGGTCCAGTGGTGGCGGTGCAGATTGCCCTCACCGTGGCGGGTTGTCCGTTACGTAATGAGATCCAGCGTCGTGTGAACGATGCCGTTGTTGCCTTAGATGGAATCGATCGCGTTGATCTTGATTTCACGGTGATGACAGATGAAGACCGCGCTCGGCTGCGGCAAAAGTTGCATGGTGATCCGGCAGCAACGGCGGGAACAAACCAAGCGCATGGTCATGCGGAAGGACGAGCAGTTCCTTTTGCTGATCCCGCCAGCAAAACACGCGTGTTGTTAATCGCTTCAGGTAAAGGCGGCGTAGGTAAGTCGTCAGTGACCACCAATATTTCGGTGGCCTTAGCACAACGGGGACATAAGGTCGCCGTTGTTGACGCTGATGTTTGGGGCTTTTCCATTCCGCGCATGTTGGGTGTTGATCAACAGCCAGTCGTTATCGATCAAATGTTGGTGCCACCGGAAGCATTCGGTGTTCGTTGTATTTCGATGGGTTTCTTCGTTGATGAAGACCAACCAGTTATTTGGCGTGGACCGATGCTGCACAAAGCACTCGAACAATTCCTTACCGATGTGTTTTGGGATGAACCCGATTTTCTTTTGGTTGACTTGCCTCCGGGCACCGGTGATATCGCGCTTTCGTTAGCGCAGTTTTTGCCCCGCGCCGAAATGTATGTCGTGACAACACCGCAGCCCGCCGCACAACGGGTTGCGCAGCGTGTTGCGTATATGGCCGAGAAAGTAAATATCGATGTGCGCGGTGTTATCGAAAACATGTCGTGGTTTACCGGCGACGATGGCAAGCGTTATGAATTGTTTGGAAGCGGTGGTGGGGAAGAACTCGCTACTGACCTTGGTGTTCCGTTTGTGGGTCGCGTTCCATTAGTGCCGGCCGTCCGACAAGGATCTGATGATGGTCGACCTGTCGTCGCTATTGAACCCGACTCTGAAGCGGCGCTCGCTTTCCATCATCTCGCCGAGGTAATTGATACCGAATTAGCGCCCAAGCGTCGATACAACCCAGGCTTGAAATTGCTCGGTTAGTTGGCTTTGCTCGAGCGGACCTAGCATGGGCGCTCGGCCTTTAGAGGAGGAATCCGTGGACGTACGAATTGGTGTGCAGCACACTGCCAAGGAAATCGATATTGAACTGCCCACCAACGCAGATCGTGCCGCGATCCGCGCGGCAATCGATTCGGCATTAACGAATGCGGAAAGTGTGTTGTGGCTTACCGATCGTCATGGTCACGAGATTGCTGTACCGGCCGCCAAGATTGCCTATGTCGAACTTGGATCCGCCGATGGCGAACGTCGGATCGGTTTCGGCGCTTCCTGAGCGGAGTTGAGTGATGGCCGGATTGGCGGAACTTGCCCGCCATGCGGCGCGCTTAAGCGAACCCGAAATTGATCATCTGCAGCGGCTCGTTGCTACATGGTCGTTGTTGGCCGATTTATGTTTCTCCGATCTCATGTTGTTCGGAGAAAAAGACGATTCCTTTGTGGTTTTAGGACAAATTCGTCCGACCACTGGCCAAACGTATTTTCCTACCGACTGGATCGGTCGCGAATTATCGGCCGATGAACGTCCGTTGGTTTCCGAGTGTTTCGATACTGGCGATGTCATTGACGGTTTTTTGATCAGCGAAAGCCAAAACGAACAAATTCTTGAACGTTGTATTCCGGTTCGTTATGAAGGGCGCACGATTGCCGTGTTGACGCGTGAGTCGGCATCGTCGACATCTCGACAACCAGGCGTACTTGAGCAGGTGTATGTCGAAACATTCGATCGACTGGCGGAAATGGTGGCCGACGGAACATTCCCGTTTAAAGATGCTCCCGAACGCGGTGTTGGTTCACCGCGCGTTGGAGATGGCGTTGTGATTATGGATGGCGCGGGAGTTGTGACATTCGCATCGCCGAACGCCGTTTCTGCGTTTCACCGCATTGGTGTCCATTTCAATTTAGAAGGCGAGCGTTTCGAACAAGTTGGCGTTGCTCAAGAAGGCTTACGTCTGGCATTGAAAAAAGGTCGACCATCAACGGAAGAAGTTGAGCGCACGAACGCGGTCACCGTGCTTTTGCGTTTTATTCCGCTTTTGCGCAACGACAACGTTGATGGTGCGTTGCTTTTAGTGCGCGACATTTCCGAGTTGCGCCGCCGCGATCTCTTATTACTTTCGAAAGACGCAACCATTCGCGAAATTCACCATCGGGTGAAAAACAATTTGCAAACAATTTCTGCTTTGCTGCGCTTACAGGGTCGTCGACTTTCGACACCCGAAGCAAAAGCGGCCGTTGAAGAATCATCACGCCGCATTCGATCAATCGCGCTGGTGCATGAAACTCTTTCGCACACAATTGGTGATGATG
>CAYOHV010000138.1:0-4564 GCA_964403825.1 uncultured Bifidobacterium sp.
AATGGATATACCGGATCGGTATTTGTGACTTTGCCCGTTTCTAAACCAATACCGCCGGTCACAACTTTGAATGTTGAGCCAGGAAAATAGCGATCTTGATACATGTGAGCGCGCATCGGTGTGCCCGGTGCCGCGTTGAGAAGTTCCCATGCCGATTTCGAAATATCCGAATCGTTACTGCTCACGGTGTTCGGGTCGTAAGAAGGGAAACTCCAGAATCCCAAAATTGATCCATCCCGCGGATCGAGGGCGACAACTGAACCTTCTCGATTACCGAGTTGATCTTTGGCGACTTGTTGAATGTCTTTTCGCAACGAAAGCACAACGTTGCCTACATTTTCGCGACTCACAAAAAGATCACCAAATCCGCGCACTTGTTGCGAAAAAGTAGCGCCGGCTAATTCGTCGTTGTATTGCTTCTCAACTCCGGACGAACCATAACGAAACGAAAAGAAACCTGTTACTTTACCGAATAAATCACCCAATGGGTATTCACGTTGGCGATCAAATTCGCTCGAAGGATCATCGGTTTTCTTTGACTGCGCAAGGATGGCACCATCGGCGGAAATGATTGTTCCGCGCGGACGATTGAAATCGCGGCGCACTTGAGCGGAATTAAGTGGATTGTTATCGAGTTCGTCTTTTTGTACGACTTGGATCCAATTAAGTTTCACGAAAAGCGCGGCGAACAGAACAATCATAAAAACGCCAAGTCGAAAAATGGAACGATTCACGCGTGCACTACTTCCACGCTGCGATTCATTTCGACTCGAGACGTTTGATCGCTTATGCGGAGAAGCAACGCGACTAATACGTAGTTAACAACGAGTGATGAGCCACCGTAAGAAATAAATGGCATGGCAACACCGGTTAACGGAAGTAAACGAATAACACCGGCAATGATGATGAACGCTTGCAGCCCTACTAACAAGGTAAGACCGGTGGCCAAAAGTTTGTCGAACGAATTTTGCGCCCGTGAGGCAATACGCAAACCCGAACCAACAATCAGCAAATAGGCCATCAAAATGATGGACCCACCTAAAAGGCCAAGTTCTTCGGCAATAACCGCAAAGATGTAATCGTTTTCCGCCAGCGGAATTCGCACTTCACCGCCGAGACCCAAGCCCGTTCCAGTTAGTCCACCAAACGCAATTGCAAACGTTCCTTGAATGATTTGGTAACCAGTGCCGCTGTAGTCCTGCCATGGATTAAGCCACGTATCCACACGAACCTTGACGTGACTAAATGCGTTCCAAGCAATGAACGCACCCGCGGCAAACAACGACGTTCCAATAACGAGAAATGATGTTCTTGACGTGGCGACCCAGATCATGACGATGAAGAGCGCAAAAAAGAGAAGTGAAGATCCGAGATCGCGTTGGTAAAACATCACGACCAGCGTGACGCCCCAGGCCAATAGAAGCGGACCTAAATATTTCGGATGCGGTAACCGCAGTGGGCCAACTTTCCATTGACTACTAGCAATCAACTCACGGTTATCGGCCAAATAGGCGGCGAAAAAGATGGCGAGAACAACTTTGGCGATTTCACCGGGCTGGAAACTGATGGGACCAAAACCCACCCAAATTCGAGAGCCATTAATCGTGCGGCCGACACCGGGCACTAAGGGAAGTAGGAGAAGTCCAATACCAACAAGGGCAAAGGTGTAGCGGTAACGCTCTAAATCACGCGGACGCTTTACAAACCACAGCGTGGCAACGAAGGCGGCAATACCGACGGCGGTCCATGTTGCTTGGGCGGCGGCCAAACTCTCGTTGAGTCCGGCGATGACGACATAGCCAAGACCGTTCAACAACGTGACGATTGGTAACAACACCGGATCAGATTCGGGAGCAAGTTTGCGCACAGCGAAATGTGCGCCCATGAAAAGCCCCAACACAATGATGAGAAACGGAACGATATTGGCAGGGATTTCCGCCGTTGCGCCGAGACTGGCCAAGACATAAGCCGATGCGGTGAGGATCACCGCCATCAACATCATGCCGAGTTCTGAATTACGACGCGACATCACGGCACCGCGGCGATAGTCGTTGTTGTCGATGTCGTAGTTGAAGTTGTTGTAGTGGTCGCGGTTTCACGTGTTTTTTGTGCAACCAAATTGTCGATATAACGACGAGCGGATTGTTCCGATCCTTCTTCAACTCCCGCTTGAACATCGGCGAACGCACTTTCAGGGACATCGCTGAGTTTCACATCGGTAACTTCAGATAATTGCGGATCAAACCAGAGAACGCCGTTCGGCTTGCCGCGATAAATAGCCAAGTTCTCGCCGTCAACGCCAACAAACCATGTTTGTGTTCCAGTCCACCAAACAACGCCAAAGGCGAAAATAAATATGAACACAACGGTGCTTATAAAAAGAACAACTCTCCACGTAAATACTTCGCGCAATGTGCCGAGACGGCGAGTCTCAGCTGGCTTTCTCGAAGTTTGCACCGTCGCATCGGCGTAAACATTTGCTGATTGCACACGTGTCTCAGTGGATTGTTCCTTCGATTCATCATCAACGATGTCAATGATGACGCAAGTGATGTTGTCGCGACCGCCGGCTTGATTCGCCATGCGAACTAATTCACGACACGCCTCACTGGGATCAGCAATTCGACGCAGAACAGACGCGATTTGTGTGTCGGCTAGTTCATTAAAAAGACCGTCGCTGCAGAGCAAAAATCGATCACCCATGATCGGCGTGATTTCCCAAGAATCAACTAACACGCTGTTGTCGATACCGAGTGCTCTGGTCAAGATATTTCGCTGCGGATGCAGCGCCGCTTCTTCAGCCGTTATTTGTCCTTGTCGCTCCATCGTGGCGACGAGACTGTGATCTTCAGTGATCTGTGAGAGGTCACCGTTCGAAAACAGATAAAGACGCGAATCGCCAACGTTTACAACGCCCAATGAATAGCCATTACGGGTTGGAATGGCGGCCATACCAACCAATGTCGTGCCCATTCCGGCCAAATTTTCATTACTACGTGCTTGTTCAACCACGGCGCGGTTGGCATTTTCAACGGCGGTAACGAGAGCAGCAATTGATGGTCGGGCTGCGCTTTCATAGACGGCGCGAAATGCCTCTAGTGCTGCGTGCGATGCAACTTCGCCGGCTTGGTGACCGCCCATCCCATCAGCGACGGCGTAAAGACCGTTGATCGCTAAATACGAATCTTCGTTTCCTTTGCGCACAACACCGGTGTCGGTCGCTGCTCCCCAAATGAAGTTCGTCATTGCAACTCCATCACAGTGTTGCCAATTTGCACGACATCGCCGGCTTTCAACACCGTGGGCGCCGTCACTTTATGACGATTAAGCCAGGTTCCATTCGTGGAACCCATATCTTCAATTTGCCAATTGCCATCGCGAAAAAACACGCGGGCATGAATTTGTGATGAGTAAGTGTCATCAAGAGTGATTTGGCAACCAGCAGCACGACCAATCGACGTTTCTTCTAACAGTGGATAAATACGGCCCGCTAATTCGATTGGTTCCAGCACCGCGAAATGAGGTGCGGAAATTTCTGCTTCATTTCGTTGTGCCTTACGACGTCCAAGCGGTGTTGCCCCTGTGGCCGAGGCCGGCATTGCTCGCACTTCTTGCCAAACGGCGCGTACAACACGAAAGAAAAACAAATACAACAGCGCGAGCAGGAGCAACTTGAAAACAAGAAGTAATTGGTCGGAGACCATATTTATGACGCCTGGAAAACGATACGAGCTGAACCAATTCCGATTTGATCGCCATCGCGTAATTCGCGTTCGCGAACTGGAACTCCGTTCACAGTGGTTCCGTTCGTTGAGCCCAAATCAACGATGTAATAGCCAGTGCCGCGCGGATGCACTTCAGCATGACGACGACTGACGTTTGATTCTTCAATCGTTACGTCGCATTCGGGTAAGCGTCCGATCACGACAACGGATTGATGAAGAACTAACCGAGATCCGTCATTCAAAATGAGAGAGCCAGCGCCAACTCCGCCTTCGCCCTCTTTAAAACGGGCCTCAACCGAAAACGTTCCGGTGCGCTGGTCATCATCGACAACCATTTCCACTTCCACCGGGCCTAAGAAGACATAACCCTCATCTCGGGCATGCTCACGAGCCGCATCACAAAGTTCGCGGGCTAATGAATTGGCGATATCGGCAAAAGATTCGTAATCACCGTTGGAGATGACCACCACAACATCGTTGGGAGAGGTGACACGGCCGCGCACATCGACGCTTCGATGATCATCCATCTCTCGAGTGAGGCGCCGGCCAAACTCGATGGGGCGCACGCCATTTTTGAAGACGCGGGAAAACACTCCCTCTACGGCGTTCTCCAAGCGGCGTTCGAAGTTTTTCAAACCCATTGGGAACAGGTTAGTGAGGGTGGGAGCCCGTGAGAGGCCGACCCAGCCCACCAAAACCGCAATTTTCCCGATTGTTGGCCCTGCCGGTAGCCTCAGGGCTCCACTCGCGCGAGTGGCGGAATTGGCAGACGCGCAGGATTCAGGTTCCTGTGCCCGCAAGGGTGTGGGGGTTCAAGTCCCCCCTCGCGCACAACTCGG
>CAYOHV010000139.1:0-4538 GCA_964403825.1 uncultured Bifidobacterium sp.
CGTCACTCTTTAGTTGTCGATATCCACTTGCTGCCTTTTTGCGCCTTGCCTCTCGCGGTTGGCTACTCGCTGTTGGCTTCGTTCTCACGCACTTTGTCGATGGTGCCGAGAAGAAGATCCCAGTTGAGGTCGGGATCGGCCGCCGGCGGCTTAATGAAGTCGCGAATGCCGGTGAGGTCGAAGCCAAATGAATCGCTCATGAAACCCATCTCGCCGAAAAGTTCTTCCGCATGACGCAGCATGAATTGCTGTCCGATAGCGCTGATCTCGGTTAAGAGATCAAGTTCGGGAGCAAGTTCCGCAATGGCGCCATTGAGGAAAAGCATGTTCTTCACAAAGAGAGCCAGTTCTTTTGGAATATTGCTGCCGGAATCAAGCATTGTTTTCAGAACGGTTTGCATCTGCGCCGAGATTTCTTTTTTGCTGGCGTTCTCTGGCATTTGCATGAACATCAGTTCTTCTAATTTGGCGAGGTCGGCATCGGGGCCAAGTGCGCCCAGATCCTGCAGCGCTCGCAATTGACCTTGAATATCAATATTGGACGCGGCCACCAATAACGAAAGGAAAGCTTTGCGTTGTTTTGTGGTGAGACGTCCCACAATGCCGTAATCAAGAAGTCCGATGCGACTGTCGCGAAGGATCAACATATTTCCGCCGTGAATATCGCCGTGGAAAACACCTTCGATAAGTGCACCTTCTAAGAAGCCCACAATTTGTGTGCGCACAACATTGAGACGATCAATACCAAGTTGGTCGAGTGTCTTGACATCCTCAAAATCAATGCCGTCGAGTTTTTCCATTACTAAGACACGCGGTGTAACGAGTTCGGGATGCGGGCGGGGAACAATAAATCCACCTTGTCCGAGTCGTACAAACGAACCAGCGATATCCAACATATTTTGTGCTTCCACGCGGAAATCAAGTTCTTCACTTACGAATTCGGCAAAGAGTTCAACAATCGCCGGGGGATTAGCAATGGCGATGACTTTGACTCGCTTTTTCAAAAGCCGTGCGATCATTGACAGCACTCGAATATCGCGAGGTACGCGCCGCTTAAGCACCGAACGTTGCACTTTGACCACAACTTTTTCGCCACTTAGCAATTGAGCATCGTGTACTTGAGCAATGGAGGCCGAAGCAATTGGTTCGCTGGAGAACGAGGCAAAGATTTCTTCTAGAGGTCGACCGAAATCTTCTTCGATTGTTTTACGTATTTTTTTGTAACTCTCGGGCTTGACCTGATCGCGACATTTTTTAAATTCGTCGGTCGCCGCTTCTGGCAGGATGCCACGGGTGGCGGAAACGAATTGCGCCATCTTCACAAAAACAGGGCCAAGACGTTCAAAAGCGCGACGTAAACGTCGCGCTAATTTTTCGCCCGCTTTATTTTTTTGTTGTTCGTTGCCTTTGCGAAATTTTCTTAAATTGAAAATAAGCCACGGAACAACTGCGACCGCCAGATTCTTATAAATACGAAAGAGCCGGAAGACATTGGGCATGCCATGTGACCGCGCAACCGAAAGAAGCGCCTCGCGATTGTCTTTGCGAATGTCTTCGATATCTTTTTGCCAGGGCATGTCCGCCGACGGAAGTTCCCATGGCGGAGTCGAAGAAAAACGACCAAAGGTCAGATCATTGGGGGACGTGGAAGGGGAGGCTTTATCCATTTCCCCATTTTAGGAGATTTGTTAGATTTTTTACTAGCGGCCGGCTAAGTCTTTTTTGAAGTCGCTTTTCGCTACTTTGCGCCCAATATCGTGTTTGGCGAAGCGGTCACGGATGAGGTCTCGCCGTTCTTGTAAATCTCGATAGGTGAACTGGGAAACGCTGCGGTCAAGACCCATGGTGTCTTTTACGCCGGTGAGATCCACGTTGAAATCGGCCGGATTGAAGCCCACCTGAGCGAAAAGTTTTTCACCGTGAGTCTGGGCGAAATACATCGAAATCTGCGTGATCTCGGCGAAGAGATCAAGGTCAGGGGCGAGTCGGGAAATTGCACCATCTAAGAAGACAAGGTTCTTCACGAACAGCATCAACTCTTTTGGCATTTTGGCGCCGTAACCCAAAAGTAGCTTCACGATCTTTTGTACTTCGGCGATGAGTTCATCGGGATCGGCCGTGGTGGGATCAATGCCCGGACCGCCCAAACCGAGGTCGACCATGACTGCGTCAAGATCAGTATCGAGGGGAAGGGCACCTAGTTCGCAAAGCGCGCCCAACTGCATTTTCACGTCGTTGACCGATGCACCCAACATCAAGCGCAAAAAGGCGCGTCGTTTGTTGTCATCCATGCGACCAGTGATACCGAAATCAAGTAACGCAACTTTTCCATCCGGTAAGACAAACAAATTTCCGCCATGTAAATCGCCGTGGAAAATGCCTTCGATGAGAGCACCTTCCATAAAGCCGATCATGCCAGTGCGCACGATGGCGTGAGTGTCAATGCCGGCATTGTGCAGTGAAGCCACATCATCAAACTTGAAACCCGATAAACGTTCCATCACTAAAACGCGACGAGTTACCAATGTGGGATGCGGGCGCGGAATGAGATAGCCGCGTTGACCGAGATTCACAAACGAAGCCGCAACATCCAACATGTTTTGCGCTTCTACGCGGAAATCAAGTTCTTCGGTGATTGTTTCGGCAAAAAGTTCAACTAACGCTGGCGGGTTGGCCAACGCCGCAAACGGTAAACGTCCTACTAAAAATGGAGCGAGCCACGACATGACGCGCAGATCTTTATAAACAAGATCGGCCACGGTTGTCCGCTGCACCTTGACGACAACATGTTCACCGGAATGCAATACCGCTTCATGAACTTGCGCAATTGATGCGGCTGCTAATGGCTCGCGCGAAAACGAGGCAAAAATATCTTCGAGTGGTGCGCCGAGATCATTTTCGACCGTGGCACGTACAACGTTGAATGGTTCGGCAGGAACTTGGTCGCGACATTTTTTGAATTCGTTAACTAATTCGTCGGGGAAAAGCCCTTCACCAGACGAAATAATTTGCGCCAACTTGATATACGTCGGGCCGAGATGCTCGATAGCGATTCGCAAACGACGTGAGAGATCGGCACGACTGGCCGAACGATCGCCGCGCTTACCTTTACGCCGTCCGGTTAACCACCACATTCCCACCGCGGTTCCAAATTCACGTACGACTGTGAAGGAACGACGAAAACTCGGTAAACGCCGCGGCGAGGTGAGTTCGGGCAAATCGTTACGCACTACCCAACGAATGACATCCACTTGTTCACGCCATGGCATTTGTTCGGGACGAACAATCCAGGGTGGGTTCTCCGAAAATGAGCCCAAGTGGAGATCAGAGTTTGGGTCGGAAATGGGGGGAGCCGACATTGTGGGCAGTGTACGGGTCTTATCGCTAAATAACTCCTGAGCCAGCAACGGCCATTGGCCTAGAAAGCGCCTGCCGGCTGAGCACTACAGATACAGAGAGATATAGCGCAAGATCGATTCGGCATATTCCGGTCGGCAGATCAACAGATCAGGCGACCAGGGATCGGGATGGTTATAAGTGAGCGGCCAACCATCGATGCGTGATGCATGGAGACCGGCGGCCAGCGCCACAGCTGCGGGTGCGCAGTTATCCCATTCGTATTGGCCGCCGGCATGCAGATAAATGTCAGCCTCGCCGCGCACGACGGCCATCGACTTTGCGCCGGCCGATCCCATTTCGATGTAACGAGCATCTAATTCACGCGCCACCATCATGGTGATCATGGGTGCTCGTGATCGACTGACGACCATAGTGATGGGCTTTTCCGGATCACGTTCGGGAAGTTGCAGCGAACCGCCGGTGGCGTAGACGGCGTTCAAGCCCGGTTGGGCCACTGCGCCGATTGCCGGTTTGCCATCAACACTCAAAGCCACGTGCACAGCCCAATCGCTGCGACCTTCACCGTATTCACGCGTGCCATCTAACGGATCGATAATCCAAACGCGTTCTTGTCCCAATCGTTCGCGGCTATCACGTCCTTCTTCGGAAAGGACGGCATCGTTTGGCCGCAATGTCGAAAGCGCATCAAGTAACCACAAATGACTTTGTCGATCACCCGCGTCTTTAATGGTGCGCTGATCAGCGCCTTGAAGGACAAGTGTTTCGCGCAGTTCTAAAAGCATTTGTCCCGCTTGTTCGGCGAGCACAGCCGCTAAGGCATGATCATCAAGAGCGGCAGCGGGTAGTTCTGGCATCACGACACCCTAGGTCGCCGTCGGCTTATTTTCCGCGACCTAAATCGACGGCGCGGCTTACGAGTTTGCGCACTTCAGACTCATTAGCGCCCGCTTGAACGAGACGTTCGATTCGATCCTCGACATCTTTTGCGGTTTGCGGATTGGTCGAAGGAGTGCTGGCTTTCGCTTCTTTCGGTTTTGCCAAAGCCTCGGCGGGTGAAACCGCAGTCACCAATACCAATGAGACTGCGGCCATTGTCGTGAGCAAACCGAAGGTCACCGCCGCGCCGTTGTTATCGGCAATTGATGACGCAATCATGGCGGCGATACCGGCGACGAACA
>CAYOHV010000140.1:0-4520 GCA_964403825.1 uncultured Bifidobacterium sp.
CATCACCATTGCAAGTTGCCTTACCAACATGATCGAGGATGCTGTATTGCGTGGCGATCATGATGCCGGGATCGTCTTGACGTGTGAGGTCGTATGTTGCGCCCTCTACCCAATTACGTCCGCGCCAAACACCGTGCGTCCATTGCGGATCGGGACCGTAACCACAACCAGCAGAAAGTGCGACGTGTCCGAGACATTCAATATCGACGACCAGATCTTCGCCCGCAGGTGTACGCATTGAAATACGCGCCGCTTCAGGGATACGTGAACCTGACTTATACGTAATGTCGTATTTCGGATAGCCGAGAGGTTCGATCCGACCGTCGGGCCATACGCGCAATGCATCGTTCAAGGTGCGTAAACCATCGGCATCTTCTTGAGCAATGAAAATAAGCGCATAGTTTTCAAAACGCAGCGGAACATAAATCCAATAAAAACCGCCATCAACTTTTGGCTCTGCTACCGAACGCGGCAATGGTTCGGGTTCGCCGACCGGACGGATACCCCACGAACGGTCACGCGTGCCCACCCATTTATCGGGCGTGACGTTGAATTCTTCACCGTGTACGCGAATAAAACCTTCCCAAGTGCCGACCTGCGCGAAGCGTTGCGCGTCCAACATGATCTTGGGACCATTGCGACTCAAATGGGGTGACTCATCAACGGCCGGAAATGAGCCTCTCCAATGTAAATCCAACTCGATGCCATGTTCTGCGCCGTTACAAGTAATACGCAGTTCATTCAACGGATCGATAACTTCAATTTTGTATGGACCCACTTGCTGGTTCATACGATCAGTGCCAAGCGCGTCCGACATACGGATGGTGTGTTGCAAATCACCGCGACGGATGCAGGCAAATGCGTCGGTGACACCCAGGTTTGGATATTGACCTAAACCGGTGATGAGAAAAACTTCGCCAGTGCGATCATGAGCATTCCAATAGGAACGATCGTAGAAATTGCGATCACTTGATGCTGCATGGGCTAATGAATATGGAGCCTGATGTAACGGAAATTCGTCTGCTGGAATCGGCACGATTGTCCCCCTCGTAGTACCGGCCGTAGTGGCATTGCGTACCTTAGATGCTGACAACTCGTCGAAATCGGCAAAGAGGGCTAAGGTTCGCTGCCCTGCGGGCGATTAGCTCAGTTGGCTAGAGCGCTGCCTTCACACGGCAGAGGTCGCTGGTTCGAGTCCAGTATCGCCCACAACTCCGTTCAGATAAACGTCTCTCGTTATTCAAGGCAACAAAAATTTTCGGGCGCACCGTCTAGGGTTCGAGCGTGGAATTAGAGATTGGCCCCGGTGGCCGCTTCGTCAGTTATGCCCAAAACGGCGAAGACGTTGTGCTCCTGCGCGCGCTGCAATCTCAAGACAAAGGTTTTTGGATTGATGTCGGCGCCAATCATCCCGTCGAAGATTCCGTAACCAAAATCTTTTCTCATGGCGGTTGGACCGGAATCAACATCGAGCCCCTCGATGACATGTTTGCGCTGCTCACCGAGATGCGGCCAAATGAGATCAACCGACAGATCGCCATTTCGGATGTCGAAGGCGAGTTGCTCTTTTACCGCAATGTCAGCAACGGCGGCTTATCTACCTTCGATAAATCTCTTATTGGCCCTTATTTGCAGCGGGGCGATGTCATTGAAGAAATCATCATCCCGGTTACAACGTTAAAGGCCGTCTGCGATTCGCTCGATGCAGTTCCGGTGATTGATTTTTTAAAGATTGATGCAGAGGGCCATGAACTCAACGTTGTGCGCGGTCACGATTTCCAAAAGTATCCGGTACGAATTATTTGTGCCGAGTGCGCGATTAATTCACTTCCCGACTTAACGGCTGCATTGAACGAACGCGGTTTCGACCAAATCCAATTTGATGGTTTAAATGCCTGGTATGTCAATCGCAACGAATCCGACGACGTTCGTAACTCATTGCAATATCCGGCCTCACCAATTTTGGATTTCTTCCATCGTGCTGAATATGTGCAAATCGAGCGTTCATGGAAACACGAACTTTCGAACAGTTTGGCGCAACAAGCAGAACTCGCTGAGTTGCGTAGTGAACTCGACCAATTACGTGAGCAAGTACGCGTGCTTTCAGCGCGCAAACCTTCATTTGCCCGTCGCGTGAAACATAAACTTCGGTCGCTGCTGAAGAGCAATTAAAGCGACGACGTTAAGCACAGCGTCGTTTTACGGTCGGCCAATTGAATTTCGGTCGTTTCCGCTGGGCACGGTCGCGGAGTGGCGGTAATCGCGGCGATTTTGCCCGAAGTTTGTGGAGAACAAAGCACCGAGGTGGCCAATGGGCCAGCCGCCGATGGGCTGACCACAACGCACTCGCCCACTTTGTAGGTCACGGCTTTCGCCGGACCAACAAAATTGGTGCCACTCGGCTCATCGGTTGTCGAAGTGGCATATGCGCTGAACACCAAAATGCCAATTCCGATTGCGGCCAAAACAACGATCGGTCCCCATTTCCATAACGGCGCCATCCGTTCGGAAACATAGAAACCGGACTCTTCCATTACAGGCTCTGATCGTCGCGGTTCGGCGCGCAAACGATTGGCGGATGACGTTGGCTTGGCTCGCTGTTCGCGAATTTGTCGCCAGGCTTCATTTAACTCCGCCATCGCATCGGCGGCCTCTGTCGATTGCGCACGATCAGGGTGCAATTGCTTTGCCTTCGCGAGATAAGCGGCACGCACCTCGGCGTCGGTGGCCAGAGGTGAAATTCCCAAAACGTTGTACGGATTCATTGAGCGAACATCCGTAGTGATAATTCGTTCGCCATTAGACGACCGTTCGGATTTAGCCGCACCATGTCGTTTTCGATTTCCAAGAACTCAGTTAATTCTTCCAAAAGCGCATCGCTGAAATAACTACGCGGCACTCCCGTTTTCATGCGAATTGCTAATTGCAATTGTTCGAATGACCGTTGCTCGGCCGTCAACAATTCCATCGACGATTCCACCGATTGCTGCGCCGAAATCTTCTGTAAATAGCGATCCAATTGCGTGGTATTCCACCAACGCTTTCCATCTTCGTGCGAATGAGCGGCCACACCGAAGCCGCGGTAATTACCCTGCGACCAATACAACAAATTGTGGCGACACTCGTGGCCCGGACGAGCCCAGTTAGAAATCTCATAGTTGTTGAGACCATGACGTTCCAAAATGTCATTGGCCAACAAATATTTTTCCGCTAAATCGTCGTCATCAGGCCAGCGTTCTGGTTCGTCCGCCAAAGGCGTTCCCCCTTCGACGGTGAGGGCATAGGCGCTTATGTGATCGACAGAAAGATCCATGGCCGCCTGCAACGTGTATCGCCAATCCTCCACCGACTCGCCGGCGGCGCCGTAAATCAAATCAAGATTGATCGAAAAGGGATGAACTGAACGAGCAAGACCAACAGCGCGTTCAACATTTTCGCGATTATGCGTCCGTCCTAATGAATCGAGCACATGCTGAGCGAACGACTGAACACCAAAGGAGAGCCGATTCACCCCGCCAGCGGCGTACACCTCAAAATGTTCTTGGCCCACAAAATCGGGATTGCATTCAACGGTTACCTCTGCTCCATCGATAAGAGGTAAGTGCTTGCAGACCTCTGCGATATAGCGCGGATCAACGCGTGAGGGTGTTCCACCGCCGAAAAAGACTGACGTCACCGACGGCAAATTCGAATTCGCAATTTCAGTAATGAGGGCTTCGAAATACGCATCAATGTTTTCGTCTTGATCGGTATAGGTGACAAACGCGCAGTAATCGCAACGATGCGCGCAAAACGGGACATGCACATACACGCCAAATTGTGATTCAGCGGCCATCGCTATTGACCCGGTTGGTGACGCGCCAACATTAAGGCGCCCGCCACAATCGCCGCTGTTTCGGCCCGTAAGACCGATGAGCCGAGTGAAACGGCCGGAAGTAGTTGCTGTTCGGCTTCGGACCAGCCCCCTTCCGGGCCGATCAACAAAAAGTTCTGTTCGCCGGTATAGGTCGGGGCAAAACGATCGGCGCGTACAACTCCGCTTTGCGTGGCCAATTGCGCAAAGGATGTGGTGGCTTCCACAACCGGCAGCCACACTTGTCGACTTTGTTGCAGAGCCTCCACGACCAGACGCGAAAAACGTTCCTGCGATTTTTCGGTTTTCTCTTCGTCCCATTTCACAATTGAACGGTCGGAAGTGAAGGGAATGATGCGTCGAATTCCGATCTCTACCAATTTTGTTATGGCGAAATCAGGTTTGGCGCCCTTCGTTAACGAGAGTCCGATCGTGTAAAGCGGAGGTTCGCTTTCGCGCACAACGTCGCTAATTGGTTCCAGTTTTGCTGACGCTGTGAATGAACACCAACGCCAGTTACCTCGACCATCCGTTACCGAAACGAAATCACCCTTACGTAAGCGACGAACTTTTTCGAGATGGTGCAACTGATCTTTCGCCAATTCGGCGTTTTCACAATTCGCCACCAAAACATGCGGGTGCACCCCACCGGGTTGTTCTGGAAGTT
>CAYOHV010000141.1:0-4506 GCA_964403825.1 uncultured Bifidobacterium sp.
ACTAGCCTCGGTCTTTGTCGAAAGGCCGTAAGTGACCACTACTCGTCGATTTTTCATTACAGGCGCGGGCGATTTCGCTACCGTGATTTCTGTACTGCAATCTCGCGTTGGCCTTTCGTTGGTGAGCGACGAAAAACTTGAACGTCATTGGCTCGATACCAACGGGCAACTTCTCCAACAACAGTCAATGTTGTTGGAGTACGCACGCCCCGAACATAACGACGCGGCGGCCGCATTGCGTTGGACCGATGCGCAGCGCTCTATCGCGACGAATGATTTTGTTTCTCGCCAAGAACCGACGGGCGGATCTGATTTACCGGAAGATGCGGCCTGGGATCGATTACGCACGCTTTTAGGAAACGAAAACCTAACGATTTCTCTTTCAACTGCTACGCGCCGCGCCTCATTTCGACATTTGAATGACGACGAGAAAACCACCGTTCGAGTTGTGATTGATGAAAGTTCGTTACTAAACGGTGCGGCACTTCCCGTGCGTTTAGAAATAACCGAATTGCGTGGCTACGGCGATGAAGCCGATGAAATCGAACGCAAAGTTCATCAACATGTGGCCTTACGACCAACTGGTCAGACAGCCTTTGATACAGCACAAGAATTTACGACCGCAAAACATGTTGAACCTCTTGGCTATCGCGTCCTTTCCGCTAATGACGCTGAGACAAAGTCCGCGGCCGAGGGTTGGCATTTAGTTTTGCGGGCTCTTGGCGGAGCAATTTTCGATGAAGTCAAAGGCATTGAAGCGCGCGACGTAGAAGCGTTGCATCGATTCCGCGTTGCCGTACGGCGAATGCGCACGATTTTGCAAGACGGCAATGACGTTATTGATAAAAGTGCGCGCAAGAAATTTCGCACCGAGTTTCAATGGCTGGGTGAAATTTCAACTCCCGCCCGTGATGCCGATGTTCTGTATGAATTAGTGCAAACTTCAGCATTGGCCAGCGAGCCCGTCGTCGACCAAGTTCATTCCTGGCGCGAAAATCAATGGGATGCTTTCCTGTTGGAGACGCGACTCGAACGTTGGAAGTCTTTACAAAAGAGTTGGGATGAGTTCCTCACCGATTCGAAGTTATGGCGCTCGGATGTTCCTGAAGATGCGCGCAAACCATTACGCAAAGTTGCTAGTAAGCGGATCCTCTCCAGTTATGAACGCCTCTGCACTGAGGGCGCCGCTATAAACAAAAAGTCTCCCGCCGAAGATCTGCATGAGTTACGCAAGACAGCAAAGCGTCTGCGCTACTTATTAGAAAGTTTTGGTCCACTTTTTCCTGATGACGAAGTTGAGGCGATTTCGAAGCCTCTGCGGCATTTACAAAAGGTTTTGGGCGAATTTCAAGACGGCGATATTCAAGCCGAGCAACTGCTGCAGTTAGCGGGTGCAGCCGCAATTCCGTTGGCGGAAGAAGCCAAAAATCGTTGTGCTCAAGCACGCCGAGAATTTGCCGATGCCTTCGCCAAAATTGAAAAACGATCGGTGCGGCGGGCCGTGAAGTCGTTAGACGGAAAGGGTCGCAAGTCGTGAAAACTCTCGCCACCTACAACATCAAAGGCGGAGTCGGAAAAACTGCGACTGCAGTGAACCTTGCCTATGTCGCGGCATCACGTGGCGACCGTGTTTTGGTGTGGGATCTCGATCCTCAAGGCGCGGCAACTTTCTACTTCCGGGTGAAGCAAAAAGTAAAAGGTGGGGGAAAAGCGTTAGTAAAAGGTTCGGGTGAACTGGCCGACGCAATTAAAGCCACTGATTTCGACAATCTTGATGTTGTGCCGTCAGATTTTTCCTATCGGCATTTTGATCTCTGGCTTGATGATGCAAAAAAGCCATTAGCCCGTATTCGTCGCGCGCTTAAAGAAATTGAAGACGATTACGACTGGGTATTTCTAGATTGCGCTCCCAGTATTTCTCTCACCTCGGAAAGCGTGTTCCGCGCCGCCGATGCGTTAATTGTTCCCACGATTCCCACCACACTTTCGTTTCGCACTTATGAGCAACTCGATCGGTTCATCGATGACAATCCCGATATGGTGCGCCAAATTGATGTCTTTGGATTTTTCTCGATGGTCGATAAGCATCGTCGTTTACATCGAAAATTTATGAGTGATTTCCGTATTGATCATCCGGAGATTTTGGAATCGATTATTCCCAATTCATCCGATATTGAACGTATGGGATTAGAACGACAACCAGTGGGTGTTTACGGGCGTAATTCACGCTCAGCGAAAGCCTATGAACAGCTATGGCTGGAAATTCTGCGCCGCATGGGTTGAATGCGAATGGGCGTTATGCGCCCAGTCCGACAGCAACCTTGCATTTAGGAAATTTGCGTACTGCATTTGTCGCCTATTTGGCGGCGAAAGCGCAACGAGCGCAGTTTCTTTTGCGTATTGAAGACATGGATGAAGTTGCCTGTCGTCCCGAACATGCGCAGTCAGCCATAAGCGATTTACAAAAATTAGGTTTGCAATTTGATGGCGAGATCATGTGGCAATCGCAACGCAGAGATGCTTATTCGCAAGTGATTCACGAACTTCTGGCTAATGACTTGCTCTACCCGTGTTACTGCACTCGGCGGGAAGTTCTAGCGGAAGCGGAGTCGTCGGTGTTTGCTCCCCATAGTCCCAAAGGTGCCTATTCCGGCAGTTGTCGCGAACTCTCCACCCAACAACGAAAAGAAAAGGAAGCGCAAGGAAGAAAACCTTCATTGCGCATACGGGGAAACAACGCAGAAATCACCTTTCTTGACCGGCTTTTCGGCCAGCAAACCGGGCTGATTGATGATTTCGTTGTTCAACGTGCCGATGGAACACCGGCTTACAACTTGGCTGTTGTACTTGATGATGCCGCACAGCAAGTTGGCGAAGTTGTGCGCGGCGCCGATCTTTTGGAAACCACACCCCGCCAGATCTACTTACAAAAAGTCTTGGGCTTTACCGAAGTTTCGTATTTACATATTCCCTTAGTGCTTGGTGCTGATGGTGAGCGGTTAGCCAAGCGGCATGGATCGGTAACCCTGGCCGAACAAGAAGAGCATGGTGTGAGTGCCGAACGTGTACGTCAACTTTTTGCGATTTCTCTTGGTCTTTGTTCGGAAGAGGAAAATCTTTCGCTCGATGAACTGTGTTTACGTTTTTCCGTAGAAAGACTTCCGACAACGCCGTGGCAGTTACCGGCGGAACTTACATTTTCGTAAGTCGACGTAATTGCGATTCGACATAAGGACGCGCCCGTCGCTGACCGCCCTTTTCTTTAATGGCCTCTTTTAATTGTTGTAATCGCTGCACAACGAGTTGACGATTGGGTTCCCAACCGCGCCGTTCGCATTCGTCAATCCATTCCGCCGGGGTGAGATGACCACGCTGTTTGTTACAACGCGAACAAGCAGCAACTTCATTTTCTAACCATGAAGGTCCGCCCTTGATTCGGGGTACGACATGTTCGGTTGTGGCCTTTACTAATTCGGTGTTTATTTCGCGACGACACCAAACGCATTCATTTCCATCGCGGGAAAGAATGATCTCCATCCGCTGTCGGCGGTTCGGTGGTGTTCGCCTTTGGGTCACTCGCTGGCCGAAAGTCGCTGCGCTAGTGCCAATGCGTCACCGGCCGACATATTGGCTTTCCCGATGAGATAACAAGTGAGGGGAGCGGCGAGCCGTTCCGATGAATGAGCGGCCACACTGGCCACATCAAGCAGCATTTCAATTTCATCCGCCGTCGGCTCAGCCACACCTAGTTCGCGTGCAAATGCACTTACCCATTCTTGACCGTTCATTTCATTCCTTTTCGGTCGGATCTTTCACCTGCACAGTGGTAGCAGGATAGATAGCCTGCCGCTATGCGCTTTGCTTTCAAAACATCTCCGCAACACACAACTTGGGCCGCCATGCTGGACGTCTGGCGGGCCGCTGACGACATTGATTTTTACGAGTCAGGGTGGAACTTCGACCACTTCTACCCGATTTTTTCTGACGATAGTCATGGGCCGTGTTTAGAAGGATGGTCAACGCTGACGGCATTGGCTCAGGCCACAAAACGAATTCGGGTTGGTGTCTTGGTAACGGGCATGCCGTACCGACATCCGGCGTTACTGGCCAACATGGCGGCAACGGTTGACATCATTTCCAATGGTCGTCTGGAGTTAGGCATTGGCGCCGGTTGGAATGATGAAGAAGCCGATGCCTACGGAATTTCGTTAGGTGCCAATCTCACCGAACGTTTTGATCGATTTGATGAAGGTGTTGAAATTCTCGTTTCGTTACTTTCGCAACGAGCAACGAATTTCAGCGGCAAACATTTCACATTGCGTGATGCGTATTGCGAACCAAAACCGGTGCAGCAACCGCACCCACCTATTTGTATTGGTGGCACCGGTAAGCGCCGCACACTGCCGACCGCCGCACGGTGGGCTCAACATTGGAATCATCCCGGCGGAACCGTAGAGATGTGGAAAGAAAGCCGCGATGTTCTTTATGAAGCATGTGCGGATATTG
>CAYOHV010000142.1:0-4403 GCA_964403825.1 uncultured Bifidobacterium sp.
AGATCGGGATCATGAGGAATCAAACTGGCCGAAGGAACGACGGTGTGGCCCTTTTCCGCAAAAAAAGAGGTGAAGGCTTTACGAAGTTCATTGGCGGTCATGCGATTCATGGCTCCGTCAGCCTACATACCCACGCCACCCCAGCCATCAAAGAGATGCCTCTTGGAGGGCCATCACGACACGATTGAACTAAAGCCCCGCCGCATCAAGTTGATCATGGAGCAATTCTTCTGCCCGTTTACGCATATGCCGAGATTGTGCGATCGAATCCCGCCAACCTTCTACCGTCTCATTGGCCGAGTCCACCGCCGATTCGAGAGCAGATCCCACAACCTCGGTTGACTTTTGCGCTATCTGCAGTGCCGCTTGCTGAGCATTGGCGGGAATATGCCGTTTCATAGCTTCCCGGGCACGGAAGTAGGAATAGGCCGCGCCGACGGAACCGACAATTAATCCAGCCGAAAACCAGCGTGCGCGACCAAACATTTCAGCTGGCCCGGCGTGGTCGTTTGCGCCGCGATGAAAGCGCAATGGGTTCGGTGCGAATCATGGTGGGCTCTTCAAGTTGTTCAAGAACCACTTGCGTATCGATGACTGGATCCCGACGACGCTTACGTCGCGCCGAAATTAACGAAACCGATGCCAGTTTGACCAACGGATTTCGCATCGCAATCCAAGCCAAACGCGACGTTGCTTCAACGCGGGTGCCAATTACTTCAGCCTGATCGAGAAGCGAATCCACACGCGCGATCTCACCGTTGGCACTATCAACGGCTTTTTGCATCTCCGCCACTACTAACAACGTTTCATGACGAAGTTCATCGACGGTTTTGCGCAGACTGCGTAACGTCAAAATAAGTGATTGCACTGCCATGGCCACAACCACCAAACCAGTAATCGCCACAATGAGCAACACAACGGAAACTGTTGTCATGAAACCTCGCTAGGGAACGCGAACACGTTCGCACAAGTGGCCAGCGAGATGGTGGATTTATGCGGATCTAGGCGGAATCACTTCGGATTCCAGTACTTTCCGCCGCCTTCATTTTTCACATCGTCAGGCAAATACTGCTGTTCAACCCAATTGTCCGGAAAGTCATGCGGATATTTGTAACCGACGCCGTGACCAAGTTCCTGAGCGCCTCGATAATGACCGTCGCGTAAATGCATTGGTACTTGACCACCTTTGGCCACGTCTTCAACGGCTCTACCCAATGCGGTGGTTACATCGTTCGATTTCGGCGCTTGAGCCAAATACACAACCGCATGCGCAAGATTGAGTTGCGCTTCGGGGAGACCAACGAAATTCACTGCTTGGGCCGCGGCAGTTGCAATAACAAGTGCTTGCGAGTCGGCCATCCCAATGTCTTCACTGGCGAGAATCACTAAACGCCGAGCAATAAATTTCGGATCTTCTCCTGCTTCCAACATGCGCGCTAACCAATACAAACCGGCATCAATATCGGAACCCCGAATCGATTTAATGAATGCCGAGATCACATCAAAATGATCATCACGTCCATAGGCCAACGCTTTGGCATCGCAGGCCGATTCAGCATCGCTCAATTCGACCTTGGCGCGGTTATCGGCTTTCGCTAACGCAATGGCCACTTCTAATGCAGTAAGAACGCCGCGTCCATCACCATTGGCGCGCGTGCATAAAAAATCACGCGCCTCATCAGTAATGGCGAACTGGCTGAACTTCAATCCCCTATCAATTAATTGCGCGCTCGCTTCTCGACTAAGCGGATGTAAACGAAACAAAGTCGAGCGGCTAAGCAGCGGAGGATTGACTTCAAAATACGGATTCTCCGTGGTGGCTCCAATAAGCACGAGAAGACCGGATTCAACCGAGGGCAAAAGTGCATCTTGTTGCGACTTTGAAAAGCGATGCACTTCATCCAGAAAAAGGATGGTGCGGCGTTGATGAGCGCCAAGAGATTCTTCGGCTCGCGCAATCACTTCGCGCACATCTTTAACTGAGGCCGAAACAGCCGATAACTGTTCGTAATTTTTCTCGGTGGTGCGGGCGATCAATTGCGCCAGCGAAGTTTTTCCGGTGCCCGCCGGTCCCCACAAGATCACCGAGGACAAACGATCGGCCTCAATTAATGTCCGCAGCGGTTTACCTGGTCCAAGTAAATGTTCTTGGCCGACAATGTCATCGAGTGTGCGCGGGCGCAGACGCGCCGCTAAGGGCGCCTGGTTTTGTAATTGTTCAGCCGCCGCCGAGGCAAAAAGATCGGGAGCGGCCATCGTCTATTTCGTTTCTTTGGCGGCGGGCGGCAATAAACGCAGCCCTAATTCATCGAGATATTTCGGATCAACCGGTGAGGGCGCATGGGTAAGTGGATCGGAACCAGATTGAGTTTTCGGAAACGCAATGACCTCGCGAATATTTTCCTCGCCGGCCAGTAAGGCAACTAAGCGATCAATACCGAAAGCGAAACCGGCATGAGGCGGCGCGCCAAATCGGAACGCATCCAGCAAGAATCCAAAACGCTCTTTAGCCGTTTCGTCATCGATACCTAAAAGACCAAACATTTGCTTTTGGATATCAGCGCGATGGATACGCACACTGCCCGAACCTAATTCCCAACCATTAAGAACAAGGTCGTAGGCCTGAGAACGCACCTTCAAAAAGTCTTCGTTGTTTTCCGATTGCAAATAAGCAACATCATCAACATGCGGCATGGTGAATGGATGATGAGCCGGAATGGGATTTCCGTTTTCATCCAGCGCTTCAAATAACGGGAAGTCAACCACCCACAGGAACTGCAATCCGCCTTCAGTAACCGCTGGTCGACCAAGTTCTAAACGCAGTAGTCCAAGAACATGCCACACCTTGGGACGATCGTCGGCCACGATTAGCACTAAGTCGCCAACATTCGCTCCCATCGTGGAAACCACGGCGGCCTTTTCTTCCTCGCTTAAGAACTTGGCGATTGGTGAATCAATTTCGGTTGCCGAAGTGACGCGCATCCACACCAAACCTTTAGCGCCCCAGCGCTTGGCCATATCGGTGAGGTCATCAAGTCGTGAACGACTGGCCTCTGCTCCCCCAGGGACACAAATACCTTTTATACAGGGAGCTTTAAAGGCGTTGAATTCGGTGGCCGCAAATACTGGTGTGAGTTCAACCAGTTCCATTCCGAAGCGCACGTCTGGTTTATCGGAGCCGAATCGTTCTTGTGCTTCATGCCAACTCATCGTTGGAATATCACCAACCCCGGTGCCCGTTACTTCCTCAACCGCGGCGGAGATTGCCTGGGACACGAATTGCAACACCTCTTGTTGGGAAACAAACGAGGCCTCAATATCGAGTTGCATGAATTCAAATTGACGATCGGCACGCAGATCCTCATCGCGCAAACAACGAGCGATTTGGTAATAGCGGTCGAGACCCCCGACCATACAAAGTTGTTTAAATAACTGCGGACTTTGCGGAAGGGCGTAAAACGAACCGGGACTTAAGCGGCTGGGCACAATGAAATCGCGCGCACCTTCGGGTGTCGATGCAATCAGCATCGGCGTTTCCACTTCAGTGAAACCTTGCGCATCCATGCTGCGGCGCAGTGCCGAGTTAACCCGCGCTCGCACCCGCAGATTGCGTTGCATGCGTTCGGTACGTAAATCAACATAACGATGCGCCAGTCGCACCATTTCATCGACTTCAACCCGATCATCAAGTTGGAACGGCGGCGGATCAGCAATGTTCAGAATTTCTACTTGGCAATCACCAATTTCAATTTCGCCGGTAGGGAGATTGGGATTGACCGTGCCATCAGGTCGTTGACGAACCGCACCGGTTACGCGCACGACATATTCACTACGCAGATCGTGGGCACCATCAACAACGCATTGCACAATGCCAGAACGATCACGAACATCGATGAAAGCCAAATGCTCACCATGTTCGCGGCGACGGGCTACCCACCCGCAGACAGAAACCGTTCGACCAATATCGGTCGCTCGTAAATCGCCGCCGTAACCAGTCCGCATTGACACAAGGACTCTCTTTTTAAAAACCTAGTTAAAACGGGTGCGCAGATTTTCGATCAGTTCTGATCGAGAAACTGACTGTTGGGCCGATCCATCGCGAAGATCACGCACTATGACGGTATTCGATGCCAATTCATCTTCACCAATAATGACGACAAAGCGAGCTCCGGAACGATCGGCAGACTTCATTTGTGATTTCATCGAACGGCCATCGAAGGCACGTTCCGCCGCAATTCCAGCCCGCCTCAATTCTGTGGTGAGGTCGCGTGCTTGTGCGCCATTGGTGGTATCGACCACGAAGACCAATTGCGTGGATTTTTCCACCGTAAAGACCGCCTCAGCGTCGCAAGCCAATCGGACACGTTCGATTCCTGATCCGAAACCAATTCCCGGTGTAGCGG
>CAYOHV010000143.1:0-4343 GCA_964403825.1 uncultured Bifidobacterium sp.
CCCATGCGCCATAAACCGCAACGGGCGCGCCAACTTCAAGTCCGGGAGTGGGAATCGTGCCCGGACCAAATGCTTCGATCCAACCTGCATTTTCGTGTCCGAGTGTCATGGGAATTTCGCGCGGCGCGGCAGAGGAAAACTCCAACAGCGAAATATCGCTATGACATGCACCGGCGCCACCGACGCGTACGAGTACTTGTCCGGGTCCCGGTTCCGGTTGAGCAACATCGGCTAGTTGTGTTGCTTTATGAACATCAAGTGATCCGCCGACTAACTGAAAAGCCTTCATCGTTCCCCCTCGAAGTTTTCTTTGCAGTTGTTTAGCGCATTCACCGGCACTTTGGCGAGTAGCGTTGGCTCGCTATGACTCGGTTTGATCGTGCCACAACGCCAATTCGTCGTGGCCCAGAAATATTTAGTGTCGAACTTGATGAAGGTTGGTGGGCAGGTAACGGCCCCAATGGAGGCTATTTAGCGGCTGTTTTAGTGCGTGCCGTTGAAGAGCAATTAGCCGACGACAACCGACGAATTCGTTCGGTCAGTATCCATTTTTTGTCGAAGGCCGAGGGCGGTCCAGCCAATGTAGAAGTGGCAACGCTGCGGGAAGGGCGATCCGTTTCAACGTTCACCGCATCGCTGCGACAGGGCGGGAAACTCATTGCAACGGCGTTAGGTGCCATCGGTACCGATCGTGATGGACCCGAATTCCTCGACGCGAATCCTCCCGTTCTTGACGATCCCGAATCGATTACTGAAGGAGTTTTTGCCCCCGCCATTCCCAGTGAATATGCGCCGCAGATTGCCAGTCGTTACAACTATCGACGGGCCATTGGTGCCCCACCGTTTACCGAATCAGCGGCCGCTGAAACCGGAGGTTGGATTCAACTCAATGAACCGCGCCGTGTTGACGCTCCGCTTTTAGCGGCGATGTCCGATGCGTGGATGCCAGCCATGTTCAGTCGAGTTGGTGGCCCTTGGGGCATTACCACTGTTGATCTAACGATTCATTTTCGCACTGACCCGCGACATCTTTTTGATGAATGGTGTCGCATTCGCTTTCAATCAATTGCGAGCATGAACGGTTACTGCGAAGAGGATTGTGAAATTTGGTCTCGCGACGGACAACTGTTAGCGCAGTCGCGTCAATTGGCTGCGCTCATTCGTTTTTAAACGCTTATTTCTTTTCGTAGATTCCGGCTAAGGCAATGGTGCGCGTGGCGGTTGCAATTGCATTGGCGACATCATTCAAAGAACTAGAAGCATTTAAGTTTGTCGGACGATCAAAGGTGTAGAGCGAAAAATCGTACGTCGCTTTCTTTTCGGGGCATGGGCCTGTGTAGTTGCCTGATCCCGAAGAAGTTGGAATTTGAATTGAACCGCTTGGCGCTTTTCCGGCGTCGATGGCGGTGGTAGACGGCGGGATCTTGGCCACGATCCAATTAGTTGTAATGAGATCTGTGTTGTTGGTGATCATTAAGAGAAGTTCAACGGTTCCCGGTGCAACTCCCGCAATGGTGAAGGGAGGAGAAATATCGGATCCGTAACAGGTGTAAAGCGCGGGAATCTTCCCACCCGGTTCGAACGCCGGTGAACGCAAAGAGAGTGACGTACCGATTGCCGCGCTCTGTGAGTTTGTTGTAAGCGAACCGGCGCCGGAGCGAGGTGATCGGGTATCGGCGGCAGGTTCTCGTAATTCTCGACCGGTGGTTCCGCAGCCAAGAGCGAGGCCGCTCAGCGCCAAGAGAATGACGAGGGCTCTCAGAGCAGATGAGCGGCGGATCCGAACCATAAATGGCGAATGTAAACCCTCCGAGAGAGAAAAGGGTGTCATGAAGTGCTCTCATTAGTTTCGGCCAGTAGCGTGCAGGCGTGGTTGAAAAATGCATTTTGTCGGTCCATGCCCATCCCGATGATGAAGCCTCAAAAGGTGCCCCCACGATTGCGAAATATCGCTCGCTGGGTGTGCGATCAGTGTTGGTGACCTGCACTGGCGGAGAAGAAGGCGACATTTTGAATCCGGCAATGGATACACCCGAGGTGCGTGCCAATCTGGCTGAAGTCCGCAAAGCGGAACTCGATAAAGCGGCCGGATTGATCGGTTACGACAAAGTGATTTTGTTGGGATATCGCGATTCGGGGATGCCTGATTCGGAAGCCAATAAACATCCGGAAGCGTTTGCCAATGCTGATCTCGATGAAGCGGTCGCAAAATTGGTGGCGATCATTCGCGAACATCGCCCTCAAGTAATTCTCACCTATGGCGATGATCAGCAGGGTTATCCGCATCCCGACCATATTCGAGTGCACGATATATCTGTGCCGGCATTTTCGTTAGCCGGTGATCCCGCCTATCGCCCCGACCTAGGCGATCCGTTCACACCGCTCAAGATGTATTACTCAGTGTGGTCGCAAAAACGAATTCGCGCCACGCACGAAAAGTTTGTGGAGATGGGATTGGAATCACCGTTTGGTGAGGACTGGTTTCAACGACCAAACCAGGATGATCGGGTAACGACGTCGATCGAAATGTCGGAATGGTTTGATATTCGCCTTGAAGCATTGCTTGCACATGCCACGCAAGTTGATCCTGATTCGGCGTTTTGGTTTGGTCTCCCGCGCGAAATTGCTCGCACGGTTCATCCTTATGAGGATTACATCCTCGGTCATTCACGAGTGGAAACAACATTCCCAGAAACTGATCTTTTCGCAGGTATTCAATGAGTCGCACCACCCGCACTGTTATTGGATCGATTTTGCTTGTGATCGCTGGCTTTACCGCGGTCGCAGGCCTGGGCGCTTTTTGGACGCAACACAAAATTCTTGATGAACAAACTTGGGTTGCCACATCGAAAGCGTTAGTAAACGATCCAACCGTGCAACGCGAAGTGGCCCAAATTGTCGCCAACGAAATTATTGACGTCGTTGGCGTCGAAAATTTCGTGGCTTCAACATTACCACCGCCTTTCAATGCGCTTTCCGGAACAGTGCGCGATCGTGCTGCCGATTTATTAACGCTTGCCACGGAACAAATTGTGGCTACCGATGCTTTCGTTTCCATTTGGGAAACGGCAGTGAAAGCAACCCACAATGAATTTGTGCGCATCGTGGACGGAACATCGCCGTTCACTCAAGTCGATTCATCTGGTTTGTCATTAAACGTAACTGCGGCGTTGGAGATGATTTTGGCGAAAGCGCAATCACTCGGATTGCCCACTGGTTCAATCAATCTTTCCAATACGAATTTAAGTGTCCAACTCATCGATGCGCCTGGGTTGTCGAGCATTCGCGATTGGGTGCATATCTCTCGCCTCGGCGCCATTATTTTGCCGGCCATCGCCTTAGTGGCCGGTCTGGGCGGCATTTTGATTGCGGCACAACGTTCGGTTGCTGTTGCTTATTCGGGTGGTGCGGGTTTGGTGGCCGTCATCATTTACTTGGCCATATCGGGCACTCTTAAGAACCGCATTACGAACCAGATTGCTGGGGGCGTGATTAGCGAGGGGACGGCCCGCATCGTGGTGGATGAAGTGGCCAGCAGCATGAATTTCGTGATGTTAATTGCGGCGATTGTTTCGGCGGCGGTCCTTATTGGCGGGATCATCGGGTATGTCACGATCGGCCGTCCGAATCGCGCGAAGGTCACAGTATGAATTTGCAGCCAATCGGCGCATCACGAGTGGATGCAGTTGCGGGGTTGCTGTGGGAAGCCGCAGCGCATGAAGACCTCACTCCCGATGAAATTTTGAGTTGTTGTTATGAACAGGGCGGCGTGGTGATGGCCAGCCCCGACACTGATGCCGTTATCGCCGTGGGATTGGGTCGCGATGAAGGCGGCGAACTCATCGCTGCGATTCGTCTCGTCGTTGTTGCTCCAGCGCAACAACGCCAAAAATTAGCGGACGAACTTTTTTCTTATGCCGAAGAATGGGCAACTGAACGCGGCGCTTCTCGCATTGTGGTTGGCGGAGGTCTTCCATTTTCGTTATGGCCGGGAGTGGCCGAAACATCAGCCGTTGAACGAGTCGCGCAACGGCGGGGTTATCAATTCGCGCAAGAGTGGGATGCATTTTCGGTGAGCACTGGATTTCGTGCAGAACCACCGCCGGAAATTCGCATTCGTCGCGCGGTACATGATGCCGATGTCATGGAAGTGGTGTTATGGGCATCATCAGTGGCACCGCGTCGGAGCGATGAAATTGCCCGCGCGGTTGAGAACGGAACTTGTCATGGCGCGTTTTATCAAGACGAAGTCGTGGGCGTTGGTTGTCATTCGATAACTCGCGCTGGCTGGGCCGAACCAATCGTGGTGGCCGAGCAATGGCGTCGAAAAGGTGTTGGCAAAG
>CAYOHV010000144.1:0-4280 GCA_964403825.1 uncultured Bifidobacterium sp.
GTAAGCAACCATTCAAGCGCGGCCACGACGAACAATTACGCACCAATATTGATCGATCGACTAATCCTTGCCAGACGGCGTCGCCCGAGAGTTTGAGCGGGCGGAAAAGTATGAAATTCGCGCCCGACGGCCACTGCTCCACGGCCAATGCCGTCATCGCTTTCGCCATTCGTTCGCGTTCAGCAACTAAACGCTCAACGCGGGCATTCATCTCATCGAGATAGCCGAGGGCCAATTCTCCGGCGCGCAATTTAAATGCATCGAGGTGATACGGCAGAACGACCTTTTCTAATTCGCGCACAATCTGGGCCGGACCCACGAGATACCCCAAGCGGGCGGCCGCCATTGACCATGTTTTTGAAAACGTTCGGCTAACTACTAACGGACGATTTTCATCGAGCAATGAAAGAGCCGAACGCGGTGCGAACTGACCGTACGCCTCGTCGACCACCAACAAACCATTGATGTTCTCGACTAAACGCAGTGTTTCTTCGATGGTTTCCATCGAGTCCACAACTCCGGTGGGATTATTCGGTGAACAAAGAAATGAAACTGACGGATTCGCAGCCGAAATGACGCGCTGAATTTCCGCAGGATCAGATGAAAAATCCGCGGCCCGTTCTCCTTCGGCCACATTGGTGCCAACTAGGCGCGCAATATGGGAATGCAAGGCATACGTTGGTTCCCATACCGCGGCTGTACGTCCCGGTCCGCCATAAGTTAAAAGCAGCGTTTGTAAAACTTCGTTGGAACCATTGGCCACAAAAATTTGTTCGGGACCCACGCCATGTAAGTCGCCGATGGCAGTGCGTAGAGAAAGTGCGGCCCGATCGGGATAGCGATTCCATTGAATATCGCCAAGCGCGTCAACTAACGCGGAGGACCATTCGGCCGGTGGTGCATCCGGAGCTTCGTTGGTATTCAGCCGCACTCGCACATTTAATTGTGGTGAGTGATAGCCACTCATTAAGGCAATGTCGTCTCGGGGCGAAATCATGTATCGCCCAATTCTCGTTGCCGTAATCGAACTGATTCGGCATGGGTGGCAAAGCCTTCAGCATCAGCAATTGCAGCCACTAATGGCGCAGCCCATGCAAAACCAGTATCGGTAACTTCAACAATGTGAACGGTCTTAGCGAAATCAGAAACAGTGAGTGCGCTACCAAACCTTGCCGATCCGAATGTGGGAAGCACATGGCTTGGCCCAGCGACATAATCACCAATAGATGCGGGTGAAAGCGGACCGATAAATACCGCCCCCGCATGACGAATTGCATTGGCCAACTGTTCGGCATCGGCGCATATCAATTCAACATGTTCCGCGGCAATGAAATTTACGACGTCAATGACGTCTTGTTGCGAATCAACTAAAGCGCAAAAACCGCCGCTGGCAAACGTGGATGAAATCTCTTTTTGTCGCGGTGCAACGCTTACCAATTTGGCCAATGCCGCGTCGACCGCATCAGCAACGGCAGCATCCGTTGTTACTAACCACGCCAGACCGTCGGGACCGTGCTCGGCTTGCACCATTAAATCGATGGCCACGAAATCAACGGGCGCAGAACTATCAGCTACCACCACAATTTCTGAAGGACCAGCAAACGCCATCGGTACGCCAACTTGACCCGCAACTTCCCGTTTCGCCATCGCAACATAGGCATTACCGGGGCCGGCAATGACATCAACGGGGCGAATGGTTTCGGTTCCATATGCCATGGCCGCAATTGCTTGCGCGCCGCCAACGGCGTACACCTCGTCAACACCAGCAATGGCAGCAGCGGCCAATGTGATGTCAGCGATTTTTCCGCTTTCACGATCGGGCGGAACGCATAAAACAATTTCGTTGACACCGGCAACGCGCGCCGGAATAACTGTCATCAATACCGACGATGGATACGAACCGCGACCGCCGGGAACATAACAACCAGCGCGATCAACTGCTTGTTGTCGACCACGGACAACAATCCCTTTGCGATTAATGACATGTTCTGATTGAACTTGTTCATTATGAAAGGCGACGATTGCCTGCGCGGCTTCTTCGAGCGCGTTACGCAAAGTCGGATCACAATTTTCTAAGGCTGCTTTTAATTCACTGGCATCGACGGGCCGAATCGGTGCGTCAACACCATCAAATTGAGCAGTGAATTTCTGTAGGGCTGCATCGCCATCGGATCGGACCGCCGCAATGATGTCGCGCACCGCCGCTAAAGGCGCGTCGCCCGCCGGATTTGGGCGCGGCAAATCAGCCAGTAACGCTTCTCCTTGCCGCCCACGCAGATCAATCCGGTTCAACACGGGTAAAACGCTACCTGTCGCAACCTTCGCTACCGGCATGTTTATTGGTATTTCCGCCAAATCCGCTTATTTACGACGACGCATCGTTGTCTGCAAACGACGATGAGCCATGCGCAAGGAACGTTCAACTTCATAAAGTTCAGCTGCAAAACCTTCATCGCCCGCTTCTAAGACCTCATTGGCCACACGACTAACCCGTTCAATTAAGTCGTCCAATGTTGTTGTCGCGCTCGAGAGTTCAGAAAGGTCCACGGCGTCAGTTTGGCGCAGATGTTCTCTGGGCAGAAATGCGTTGGCGCCCCCCAAATGGAGGGCGCCAACAGGCGACACTGGGCGGCGGATCCCAGGTGGTTGTCGCCGTGTCAGGTGGCGGTACCCGACTGGTTCACCCTAGCGCGGGACTACAGAAATAAAACAACCACCAACCTGCTGAGAGTATGCAAAAAACGCCCAAAAATTGGGAATTTTTGAATGTTGAGATGTAAAAGTTTGCAAAAATTTCCAATTGAACTGTGAATAGCGGAAATCAAAAGTAGGAATTTTCCTACAAGATGAATTACAACTTACGAGCGGGACAGAAATCGTTGAGCACGCAATCAGCGCAGAAAGTTCGCCTTGCGGTGCAAACCCGTCGGCCGTGCAGGATCAAGAGCAGTGAGAACAAGCCGCGATCGTCGGGCGGAATCATGTCGTTTAACGCGTATTCGACTTTGACGGGATCAGTTAACTCTGTGAGACCCAGTCGGATTGAAAGCCGGCCGACATGCGTATCCACTGGCAATCCCGGCAGCCCCAGCGACACGCTGCGCACGACATTGGCCGTTTTCCGGCCCACACCCGGAACTTGGACGAGATCGGCCATTTCATGGGGTACTTCCCCACCGAATTTCTCCACCAGCATCTGCGCCATACCAATTAACGATTTGGCCTTGTTTTTGTAAAAACCAGTGGAGTGAATGAGTTCTTCCACTTCCGACTGCTCAGCGACGGCCAACTCATAGGGCGATGGATAGCGAGCGAATAACGCTGGCGTCACCATATTGACGCGCTCATCAGTGCATTGCGCCGAAAGAATTGTGGCCGCCAGAAGTTCGAACGCATTGCGATGATCGAGTTCGCATTTGGCATCGGGGTATTCAACGCGCAAGCGGGCCAAGGTTTCTACGGCCCGTCCTTTTGGTGATCGCGGTTTGCCCACACCCTGACCCTATCGGTCTTGGCGCACTAAGGTCCGGCCGTGCGGAACGAACGTCGTTCATCAGATGGACAACTTGAATGGCTTGAAGTCGATCCCGCCCGCGAGTCGGACTGGAACGAGGCATCCGAAGCCGGTTTGGTTCCATTACGCCGGATTGATCAGTTACGTATTCAACTGCCCTGTGGGGAGAAATCGTCGGCCAACTTCACGACCCGCGCGTTTCAGGTTGGCCGCGATGAACAAACGTTTCTCGCCGTCAACAATCGAGCGTTTGCTTGGCATCCCGATCAATCGAATTGGACCAATGAAAAGTTGCAGTCCGTTATGAGTGAACCGTGGTTCGATGCCAACGGTTTTCTGCTGGCGGAGCAACAACAAAATGGTGAATCAGTTTTGGTCGGCTTTTGTTGGACAAAAGTTCATCCGGCGACGGAAAACGATCCGAAAATGGGTGAAATTTTTGTCATTGCCGTTGACCCCCAGTTTCATGGTCAAGGTTTAGGTCGTCAATTAACGCTGGCTGGCCTTGAACATATTGCGGCGCAAAAAATTGATGTCGGAATGTTGCATGTTGAACACGACAACGAATCGGCGCGTCAGTTGTATTTTTCCTTAGGTTTCGTCGAAGTGGATGCACATATTTGGTTCGGTCCCCCCAGCACCGAGAAACCGAAGGCCACACAACATGGCTGATGATTCCCTTTTCGACCTCGATCGTCATGAATTGAACGAACTTCTTGGCGACCAGCCCGCGTATCGACAAGAACAAATTTGGCAAGGCCTCTAT
>CAYOHV010000145.1:0-4218 GCA_964403825.1 uncultured Bifidobacterium sp.
AACTTCTTTTTCCATTGGATCATGGTGCATGTCCCCCACCATGTTGATATGCGCATTCCGATGTACAACTTGGAAAAGGCCACCACCGAAATCGAAGCTGCATTCCCCGGTTTGATTCATGATGAACCGTTACGTTTTGCCGACTTCGTAAAAAATACGCGGCAATGCCGTCTTTACGATTTCGATAAGGGTCAGTGGTATTCGTATCGCCAAGCGTTGAAACTTGCCCCGGTTGCTACGAGCGACGCGGACCCGGCGTAAAACGTACTGGCATATGTTTGATGCCGTTGACAAAACTTGAACGCAATTGTTCAACTTCGCCGGCTAATTCAAAATCGCTCATGCGTCCAAAAATCTCCCTGAACATAAGGGTGATTTCACGTCGCGCTAAATGAGCGCCAAGACAGAAATGCGGGCCCGGCCCACCGAAGCCCACATGCGGATTGTTCTCACGCCGCACATTAAAGGCATCCGGATTTTCAAAGACTTCTTCATCACGGTTTGCTGATCCATAGAACAACAACACTTTGGATCCGGCCGATAACTTCACGCCCGAGAGTTCGTAATCTTCGGTCAACGTGCGCCGCATCCAAATAACCGGTGAGGCATAACGAACGATCTCTTCAACCGCGGTTGGCATGACACCTTCAACATCGGCTTGCCAAATCGCGCGTTGGTCGGGGTTGGCACATAAATGTGCAACACCGTGGCTAATGGCCGTGCGCGTAGTTTCATTGCCCGCAACGGCTAACAAAATGAAAAACGAAACGAGTTCTTTATGGGTGAGTTGCTCACCATCAACATCAGTGTTTACTAAGGCCGATAAAAGATCATCGGTGGGATTGGCGCGACGAGCAGCGGCTAATTCATCCATCAATTGTTCGAGCATGGTGCCTGCACCCAAAAACGCAGTGATGGGTTCAACACCTTCGGGAATGAATTCAGGATCGCCACCCGACAAGATGATGTTCGATTGTTCAAGCACCATTTGGTATTCACTCGGTGGGATTCCCATCATGTCGCAAATGACGCGCAAGGGAAACGGCGTGGCGACATCAACGGCGAAATCAATTTCGCCGCGCTCAATGACATCATCAACCGTTGCTTTGGCTACTACTTCCACATCGTCGAGAATCTTGGCCAACATTTTTGGTGTGAACGTTCCCGAAACAATGCGACGTAAACGTGCATGACGGGGATCGTCCATGGAGATCATCGAACCGAAGTATTCGTTCATTTCAGCCGGCAGATCCAAAATAGAAACGGCGCCTTGCCCCGAGGAGAACACTTCTGGATTACGACTCACATGCAAAATATCGGCGTGGCGCGTAATGGCATAGAAGCCCGGCCCTTGCGGAAATGGTTCAATCAGCGGTTCTTCAAAAAACGCAATTGGGTTTTCTTTCCGGAGGAGCGCGAATGCTTCGTTACGCTCTTTCCACGGTTTGGCCCAAAACTCGATATCGGAAATGTTGACATCTTCGAGTTTCATTTTTTGTCCTTGGCTGGGGGGGGAATTATTGGCGATTACAGAGCGCCCGAGCGATTGGTGGTCTCAATAAGTTCGAGACATTCACCGTTGGGCCCGGGCCAGAACAACACCAGGAGTAACGGAAGGTCGTCACCCACAGAGAGTTCCTCGGTCGCCACGAAGGGTACCGAGCCCGCCGCCCGAATCACCCCTTCATCGGAAGCACAATCAGGAGTGCTCCACGCCATGCGGAAAAGTCCCAGTTCATTGGCTTTCCGCTCTCGTTTGGTGGCCGCATCAACGCCCGGCCACTGCACCAGCGCCACTACAAACACCGATCCCGGATCACGCAGAAGCGCTGCCCGCACGTTGATATCGCCATCCTGTCCAAAAAGAGGACCAGGCCACGATTGCTCCATCGGCGGCATCAAGATTTCGAGACCCATGACATCGCGGTAGTACGCCACCGACTCTTCGAGATCGGCGCAGTTCACCACGATTTGGGCAATTGAGTTTTTCTCGCCTTGAACAAGTTGCACGGGCAAACCATCGGGATCGCGCACCATTGCCACGGTGACGGGATGATGACCAGTATCGAAAGTGATCGGTTCACTTACTAATGAGCCACCGGCGGCTATCGATTGCTTCACTGCCGCATCTACATCACGGCTGTAAAACACCAACCGGTTAAAGCCGATATCGCCGTTGACATCTTGCGCTTGTCCGGTCGGCAGCGGCGTCAGCCATTGCAACAGATCTAGAGAAAGACCTTCCATACCGTCATCGGAATGCATCATCCATGCATCCCAAGCCACAACATCAAGGCCAAACGCATTTCCATTTTGATGTTTGCTCGGAACCGTACGAATAACTTTGGTTAATCCGAGTGATTCGTAAAAGCGCAACGACGTGTCAAGTGACGAGCAATTGACATTGCAGTGAAATATTCGGTTGGCACTAACTGACATTGGAATCCGATCAGCAATCAATAAGCATTGGGGTCGTTTTGTACCGCCGTAGGTACGGCGAAGTTGTACAACTCCGACGCATTTTGCCAAGTGATGCGGCGAATATCTTCTGCCGGCAATGAACCGATTTCATGCTTGACAATTTTTTGGGTGTTGGGCCAAGTTGAATCGCAGTGCGGATAATCACTTTCAATCAAAATGTTTTCGATACCGATTCGATCGCGTTGCACAAACGCTGATGGATCTTCGACGGCGCAGAACCAGAAGTTGCGCTTCAATACTTCGGCCGGCGTGAGATCGCCTTTCCAAGTGCCGTACATATCGTGGTAACTGAGCATGTGATCGAGGCGATCCATTAAGCCGGCTACCCAACCAATTCCGCCTTCCGACAGACATAAACGAAGATTCGGATAACGAACCGGAATCATCGAATACAACCAGTCCACTGCGGCGAACATGGCATAGCCAAAGAACAAAACACCAACGGTGTCAGGTGGTGCATCAGGAGCAGTCGCCGGTGATGTTCCCGAAGAACCGATATGCAGGTTCACCACGGTTTGAGTCTCTTCGCATGCCTTCATCATGGGATCCCAGTAGCCGGTATGCAATGAAGGCAGTCCCAACATATGAGGCGCTTCGGTAAAGGTCACCGCTTTAAAACCGCGCTCGGCATTACGACGAATTTCTTCGGCGCCTAATTCCGGATCTAAAAGCCACGGAATTTGGCAAGGAATAATGCGATCCGGATACGGACCGGCCCAAGCTTCGAGATGCCAATCATTCCAAGCCCGCACAGTGGCTAAGGCCAATTCAGTGTCATTGGTCGTGGTTTGTAAACGCTGTCCGCAAAAACCAGGAAGGAATGAAGGAAAGTTCACCGATGCATACACACCGTTGAGATCCATATCAGCAACACGGGCATTGATATCCCATGCGCCGCGACGCATTTCATCAAAACGTGCCGGTTCAAATGAATATTCCGAGACCGGGCGTCCGACAACGGCATTGAATCCCACATTGGGAAATTCCATTCCGTCATACACCCACGTTTCGGAACGGTCTTCTTTTTCAATAATTTTTGGTGCGCGATCGGCAAACTTTTTCGGCAACCGACCTTCGAAAGTGTCGGGTGGTTCGACTATGTGATCATCAGCCGAAATGATTGTGTAAAAGCGCTCTGCCTTTTCCGGATCAGGCAAGAACGTCACTTCACCGGTCTTTGATTTACCACCGGTGGTGAAATTCATATTTGACGCGAGATCATCGATGCTGATTGACATAAGTTTCCTTTACTGCAGAACTTCTGGTTCGGTGCGAACCAATTTGCGCACTGCGCCGGCCCAATACACTTCGGTGCCTCGCTCTAAAAGCGACGCTTTCATTGCTGGCCGCACAACCGGCGGCACGGTTGTGGCAGGACGACCCGCCACTAAAACATCAAACATCAATTTGCATTGGCGATCCAAAGTCGCGGCTTTATATGTTGCTTCTTCAATAGTGGGAGCCGTAACGATGGCGCCGTGATTGGCCAAGATCACCACTGAAGCCGAACCAATTCGCTCGGCGAGATCAGCACCAAGTTCCGGTGAATCAATTTCGCCCGAGTATTCGCTGACAAAGCCCAACTCACCATCAAACATGGATGATTGCTGATGCAAGAACTCCGGCATCATGCCAAGCGATGCCAAGACCACGACGTAATAAGGATGGTTATGGACAACAACACGCGCGTCAGGGCGGCGTCGGTGTAGTTCAGTATGAATCTGCACGGCTGGGGTG
>CAYOHV010000146.1:0-4202 GCA_964403825.1 uncultured Bifidobacterium sp.
ATCATCGTAGGGCCACGGTACGACAATCCACGATCATGTCGTCAGATTTCACACCAGTCGCCCTCGAAAATTTGTCCACAGCGGCCTGAGCCGACCCCCACTGAGCGATAGCGTGCGGACATGACTGCCGCGCCCGCTCCTCATATGGGACTGACCTTCGCCAGTTTCTCCGGCCTCGGCCCCCAATCGGGTTTCCAGGCGGCCGAATGGGCGCACCAACTCGGCTACCACTCATTTTGGGTCGCCGAGACCACTGGCACCGAAGCATTTTCCACCTTGGCCGCCATTGGGGCTGCACAGCCCTCACTCGACCTCGGCACGGGCGTGTTGGCGGTGCAATTACGCACGCCTCCCCTCACCGCCATGGGCGCGGCCACCTTGGCGGCCTTGCATCCCGATCGCGACATTCTTTTAGGAATCGGCATCTCATCACCAACAGTGGTGAATCGTTGGCATGGGGCCGATTACGGAGAAAAAGCATTGGCGCGTATGCGCGAAGAAATTACGTTGCTTCGACTTTGTCTCTCCGGCGAGAAGGTTGATTTCGCCGGCGACTTTCATTCCGTAAAAGGTTTTCGTTTAGGTGTTCGACTCGGTGAGAACAAACCAAAAATCATTGTGGGCGCGCTTAACGAAAAGATGTTGCAGATGGCCGGCGAACTTGCCGACGGTGTTTTACTTAATTATCTACCCGCTTCTCATGTTCCATGGTCGGTTGAACAAATTCGAAAAGGCGGCAATGCCAAGGTGTACGCCTACATTCATGTTGGAGTCACCGAACCCGAACAACACCGTGATCTTGGACGCAAAGATTTGTACTCCTACATCGTTGTAGATTCCTACGCCAAAAATTTCACTCGCGCCGGTTTTGGTGATGAAGTTGCCGAAGTGCGCGAACGTTTCGCCAGCGGTGATCGTGAAGGTGCCGTTAACGCGGTCAGCGACAAAATGGTTGACGCCATTGATGTGCTCGGCGATAGCGCTCATATTCATCGCACAGTGCAGTCCTATGTCGACGCTGGTGTTGAAGTTCCCGTCATCATGCCTATGCCTTGGGGTGGCGATCGGCTTTCCGTTATTGAAAAAACAATGCAAGCGGCGGTGGGTCAGTACTAATGCCACCGGCAAGACGCCCCAAAGGCGCAACACCTACGAACGACAACACATCGGGCCTTATTCCACTTGGACTTCCTCCGGGAACGGCAATCCGTTTTCGTCGACGCGAAACCGAACGTTGGAAAAACGCAACGGTTGTGTGTTTAGAAGCCGACGGCAGTCTCGGTGTATCCGATGACAAAGGCGCCCATCGTTCTGTGCCGCTAGAAACCGTGGAAGTGAAAGAACGCGGCGCCCGCGGCGGTGTGGTGTGGGTGCCGGCTCGCAAAGTAGCCGAACGTATTGAACAACTGCGTTTGCTTTAGCGCGGCGCTAGTTCGGTAATTGCTTCGGGGATATTCACTCCGGAAAGTCCCAAAATGGCGATGGCCGGTGTCGACACCCCGTTATCGCAATAGCGCTGAATATGGTCGCGGCATTCGGCATATGAACCATGCACAACTAATTGATCAACTAGTTCATCCGGGATTGCTTCCAATGCGCCGGCACGATCGCCCGATTGCCAACAATCCCACATTGGTTGGAATTGTTCGCCCCGTCCTAACCATTTATGGAACGCCGCATAGACGGGCACGTTCATATATTGCGCGATCGCAAACTTGGCTTGTTGACGAACTTTTTCTGTTTCGGTTGAGGGAGCCACAAAAATACGGGCCACTACTTCCTTTTCGGCCCCATGAGCTCGCACAATGGGCGCCACTTTTTTCACATCTTCAGCCGATAACCAATTGATAATGGCGCCATCACCTTCACGGCCCGCCAAGTTCAACATTCCTTCCCGTAACGCAGCCACCAAAATCGGTACGGGTTGTTCGGGCACGACCGACAGACGAAAACCTTTGACCGCAAACGTTTCATATGTTTCGCTGACTTTTTCGCCGGTAAGAGCGGCTCGCAAAAAACGCAATGTGTCACGCACTCGCGCATAAGGCTTTTCAAATGGTGTGCTGTTCCACCGTTCAACAATCACATTGGATGATGATCCCAATCCCAGAACAAAACGACCGGGCGCGGCATACGCCATAGCGGCAACACTTTGCGCCAATGTTGCCGGACCACGCGTATACGCCGGCACGATGGCGGTTCCTAAACGCAATGTCGGTGCCCATTGCGATGTCAATACGAGCGGCGTAAACGCATCCATACCGTCGGTTTCCGCGCTCCACACATCGGTGTAACCGAGTGAAGGCAAACGTTCAATCGTTTCTTTTTGTTCGGTTAATGACATCCGTTCAAACGGAATGGTGATTCCAAAGCGATTCGTCATTTTTATACTTTCGGTGTCCGGATCATGGCCGATTGACTAGCGGTTGCCATCAATGTGCCATCTTGTGACCACAAATAAATATGTCCATGCCCGAATCCGCGCGCCACCGCCTCCACCCGCACGTCAACTAACACCCATTCGGTGGGAACAATGTTGGTGACTCGTAACGTGTTGTCGAGACTGTTGGAATTGATTTCTGAATGCATTGTGCGGCCAAGACCCATGGGCACGAAATCGCCCAACACGGCAAGGGCCGTTGACGACATTTCTAGAAGTTCCGGCACGCGCATCCATAACGCCATTCGTCCGCTGAATTCTTCATCGGAAGCAATTCTTTGTTCGAGACGAGTCGAAATTGTGTTTTGCAAATCAATACGAATTTCGCGCGGCGGACATTGATCGGGCGGCAACACATCGGGGAACGTCACCCATTGACCTTCTTCGGGAAACGAACGCTCACCTAACGATGCGATAACAGTAAAAATTTCCGTTTCGCCCACTTGCCCAACGACGCGCGCTTGTGTGGTGGTATGTCCGGCCGCGCCAATGCGAATATCAAGATCAACCACCGATGGTGGTTTGGTGTAATTCAGATATTGCGCGCAAGCCCAAATAAGTGGTCGTTGCGTTACCGATTCCAACGCTTCAATGGCGGCACCTAAACCACACCCACCAAAAAGCGAACCAAGTCCGCTACAAATTCCTGGCGTCACCGGCAAGTACCAGCGCATGGGGTTGTGAGTTGATTGCAATCCAAGCCATTGTCGTGCGTCCACACCTGCATGGTAGGGCGCAATGACCGATGTTTGGTCAATAACAGGGCTATGCCGCACGGGGTGTGCAGAACGGCTTATGCAATTTCGGCATAACGGGCATAGGCTCGGATTATGAGTTCAAACGCATCTCCTTCAGCCCGCAGTCCGCGCCCCGAGGTCGTCATCGTTGATGCCGTGCGCACACCCATCGGTCGTCGTAATGGTGGTTTGTCAACCATGCATTCAGCCGATCTCATGGCACAACCATTGCGTGCACTTTTCGAACGCAACAATGTTGATCCCGGAAGTATCGGACAAGTTGTGGGCGGATGCGTTAGCCAAATTGGCCAACAAGCATTCAATATTGCGCGCACCGCATGGTTAACCGCCGGCCTCCCCCTCAACGTGGCCGCTACCACTGTTGATGCTCAATGCGGATCATCACAACAAGGTGTTGATATGGCGTATGCCTTGATTGCGGCTGGCGTCGTTGATTCAGCCGTGGCCACCGGTGTTGAAGTGATGTCGAAAGTTCCGATTGGATCAAACGTGGCCAAAGGAATGGGCATGGGTTCGCCAATTCCCAAGAGTTATTTCAGTCAATACGAATACACCAGCCAATTTGAAGGCGCCGAGCGTATTGCCAAGAAGTGGAATATCACTCGCGATGACGCCGATGAATTCGGATTGCGATCACAACAACTTGGTGCCCAGGCCTGGGCCGAAGATCGTTTCGCCACGCAACTGGTTGCCGTTGATGCGCCCGATCTCGATGAAGAAGGCAAGCCCACCGGCACCACTCATCATGTGGCGGCCGACGAAGGTTTGCGTGCCACCACCGCCGAAGCACTAGCCAACTTGAAACCGGTTATGGGTGAAGACGGCGTGCACACTGCAGGGTCTTCTTCACAAATTTCTGATGGTGCCGGTGCGGTGTTGATGATGACGGCCGAGCGCGCCGAGCAACTTGGTTTGCAGCCATTGGCTCGTATCGTTGATACCTGTCTCGTCGGTGTCGATCCAGTACTTATGCTCACTGGCCCCATTGATGCCACGCAATCTTT
>CAYOHV010000147.1:0-1192 GCA_964403825.1 uncultured Bifidobacterium sp.
TGGTGTTGCTCGTGAATACGCCTATACCGGTCGACGAATGTCAGCGGCCCGCGCCAAAGAAGTTGGTTTGGTGAATGAAGTGTTCGCTACTCAAGAAGACATGTTGGCCAATGTCAACGAAATTGCGCGTGAGATTGCGTCCAAGAGCCCGCTAGCCATTTGGGGCACGAAAGAAATGGTGAAATTCACGCGCGATCATTCAGTGGCTGACAGCCTTGAACATATTGCGACATGGCAGACCGGTATGTTCCAGCCGTCCGACATGGTCGAATCGTTTGCGGCCAAAGCAGAAGGTCGCGAACCTGTCTTTCCTGATCTGTTGCCCAACCCCGAAGAATTCTGAAATTAATTTTCTGCTTGGGCGGGGAGAAAGTTCCATGGCAAATCGCCAATACGAACCAAGATCGATGAGATCCAACCGCCGATAGCGCCAAGATCGTCATCAAGTTTTGATCCATCGGCCAACGTCGATTCGGATAACTCGTAGGCCCCTTCGTAACTCATTTCGATCGCGTATTCCGGAGCCATCTGTATGTCATCGAAAATGGTTTCGAGTGTTGGTCCCGAGCGTTCCAACTTGGCCGAACCAATGGAGGGACTTGTACGTTCAAGTACCTCAACTAATGGGGTTGGATCGGGGGCGGTGGCGAGGCGTTGGACACGCAAGACCACCTCAATACCGATGCTGGGTACATCAACGAGTTCTTCGCCGATGTACCACGAGCGATACGCCGTCTGCGCCCAAGTGGGCCAAGTAAGAGTCAAGTCAACTTGTACTCGGGGCGGAATACCTTCGCCCGGTAATCCATAAGTGGTTTCCCAAGTCATGTCGCCAAGCAACATGTCGATATTGAAACGCTCCTCGAACGCTTGACGTTCTAACAGCGCGCCTTCGAGAGCATCGCGTAACGATCCAATGGCGTCGGTGAAAACGTGATCAAGCACACCTAGACCATAGTGGTCATCGGCGATGTCGAAAGGTCGGAGGAGACACGAAATGCGCAAGCACAGCGACTAGTTTTGACCTGCCGACCCAAGATTTGAGTCGGCGCGGAGATTCAAATCAGGGCGAGCGGCTAATGCTTTTTCCCACCGTCGACTTTGCGGTGTTCTTTTTGATTGCCTTCACCGGTAATTGGATTCTCCGTCCCTATCGATTGGTGTGGCGTTGGTTCATCCTCGCCTGCAGTTT
>CAYOHV010000147.1:1292-4171 GCA_964403825.1 uncultured Bifidobacterium sp.
GGATTCTCCGTCCCTATCGATTGGTGTGGCGTTGGTTCATCCTCGCCTGCAGTTTCGTTTTCTACGGCTGGTGGGACTGGCATTTCCTGTGGCTGCTTTTGGGCAGCATCACGCTCAACTGGTTTTTCGGCTTGGTCATATTCCGCGCCCTCACCCCCGAAGGCGCAAAGACCGATGCCTCGAAGTGGCTGACGCGGATTGCGGTAATCGCCAACCTTGGCGTTCTTGGAATTTTCAAGTACTACGACTTTTTCATCACGGCGTTTACCGATCGGTTGAATTCATTCGGGGTCAATGTTTCCTCGCCGGTATTAAATCTCGTACTTCCGATTGGTATTTCGTTCTTTACCTTCCAAGCAATTAGTTATGTCATCGATATCAGTCGCGGTGAATGGCGCCGACCACTTTCGTGGCTCGACTTCGCCGTGTACTTATCGTTCTTTGCTCATTTGGTCGCCGGTCCGATTGTGCGTGCCAGTGAATTCGCGCCGCAATTAGATGAAACGCCCGATCCTCGACATGTCCGCAGCGGGGAAGCGTTCATGCTCATTTTCCGGGGCATGTTCAAAAAGGTGGTTATTTCCTCGTTTTTAGCCACGCAAATTGTCGATCCGGTTTTTGCCGCGCCCGAGTTGTATAACCAATGGGCGGTGCTATGGGCGATTTATGCCTACGCCATCGTTATTTACGCTGATTTCTCGGGCTATACCGATATTGCTATTGGCGTTGCGCTTCTTTTGGGCTTCCGTTTTCCGCAGAACTTCGATTCGCCCTATATCGCCACGTCGTTACAAGACTTTTGGCGTCGTTGGCATATGACTCTTTCGCGTTGGCTACGTGATTACCTCTATATCCCTCTCGGCGGAAATCGCGGTTCGGAACTATTCACCTATCGCAATCTCTTTTTAGTCATGCTCATTGGCGGCTTATGGCATGGCGCTGACTGGACGTTTGTTATTTGGGGTGCCATCCACGGCGCTTATCTCGTTGGTGAACGGGTGGTGAAGAAATGGTGGGTCGGTCGCGAAATCGGTTTGCCGGCACCATTAGTGAAAGGCCTGCAGTGGTTCTTGGTCTTTAACGTGGTTTGCTTCGCCTGGATTTTCTTCCGCGCCACGTCGTTAGACAACGCCTTGGACATGATCGGCCGATTGTTCTCCGGTTCGGGAGCCAGCACGGGTGTGAGTCTGTTGCTCATCTTTGTGGTGCTCGTCTCATTGGCATCGCAGTTTGTGCCGCCGAAATATCCGATCAAAGCCGAACTTTGGTTTTCGAAATGGGCACCCGCATTACAAGCCGCGGCCTTGGCTGCTGGTTTGGTGTTGGTTGATGCATTGGGGCCTGAAGGTATTGCGCCGTTTATTTACTTTAGTTTTTAGGTACGGGCTATGGACAACAAACCACCACGATTCGATTGGCGAGCACTGTTTCGACCATTGCGTAATCAGCCGGTAGGCACATCGCCGGCTGGTGTGATTTTGATTGTGGTGCTGGCTGCATTTTTGATCGCCGGTGCACTGAACGCGGATGCGACGTTGCGAAAGTCGAATGCCAAAGGCGATTCATGGCGCAATGATGTCGCTTCGATCGTGGCCACTGTTAGTGACACATTCGGTATCACGTTTTTCCGCAATCGAGTAGACGAAGCATTAGGCAAGAACACACTTTCTAATGTCGATGCCGAAGAACTTTTGCGCCGTCAACAAGAACAACAAGCCGCGGCTGATGCTGAAGCGATGAAGAAAGTTCCCGAACTGCCGGCGGCTACACCCGAGGCGCCATTGCGAATGTATATCGGTGGCGATTCGTTAGTGCAGACATTTGGAACTTCGCTTTTGCGAATTTCCACTGGTACCGGAGTATTTACTTCTACTCTTGACTATCGCGTTTCTACTGGTCTAGCGCGACCGGAATTTTTCAACTGGCCCGAACATTTTGTGCGTGATGTATTGCCCGCCAATCCGCAAATCATGGTCGTGATGTTTGGGGCAAACGACGTGCAAAATATGGAAGTCGGCGGAAAAGTTTTGGTGCGCGGTAGCGATGAATGGTTGACCGAATATCGACGACGAGTTTCGGCCACCATGGACCTCTTACGTTCCCCAACTAATGATCGCATCGTTATTTGGTGCGGACCGCCGCCCGTTGGATCAGAAGCGAAAGTGCCTGACCTCGACAAGATGAATTACATCTATTGGACCGAAGCACAATCACGTCCTTGGATTCAGTATTTCGATACCTGGCCGTTTTTTTCCAACAGCGATTTAACGTTTGCCGCGCAACTGCCGAACGCTGATGGTGTTGTGCGCGGTATGCGACAAAAAGACAATCTGCATTTCTCAACCGTCGGGGGAGATCGTCTTTCTTGGGCCGTCATTGATCGCATCGGGAAGTTGGTAAACATTTCCGCCGGCAATGTCACGCCGCCACCCGCGCAAGCGCCGCCCCCGGGAATCGTAGAGCGAACAGAAATTCCGCCTGATTTAGAAAATGTGAAATAACCGCCGCTTACGCGGGATGTGATGCCGTCACGGTGGTGGCAATACCGCCGCGAACTTTCCAAATGGTTTCGACTGTCATACGGCGCGGCAAAGTGGCGCGTACAAGATCGTCGAGAATGGTGTTGGTAACGGCTTCGTGGAATGCGCCTTCATTGCGGAAGGTCCACAAATACATTTTGAGACTTTTTAGTTCCACTAATAAATCGTCGGGAACATACGTAATGCGAATGGTGGCGAAATCGGGCTGGCCTGTGACAGGGCAGAGGCAAGTCAGTTCATCGGTTTCGCAAAGGATCTCGTAATCGCGTCCCGGTTCAGGATTAGGGACGGTGATGAGTTCTTTTGAAGGATCGCCCGGCACGTTATCGGCCGCAGTTG
>CAYOHV010000148.1:0-4142 GCA_964403825.1 uncultured Bifidobacterium sp.
TGCAGTTATGCCACAGTTATCACGAGCCAACGCGCCAACATCAGGCATCTAGGGAGGTAGTCATGGCTGGATATGACCCGCAACGAATGAGAAATCGTCCTGCACCTGCCGCCGATCGTCCTTCACCGGTTGATGCTTTGCTCGATGCGAAACCGCTTTTAGATGTTGAGATTGATCCTTCGGGTGATGCCATTGTGCATACCGATCATTCCGATATTGAAATGACTCCAGGTGGCGACGATGTCATCGTTACCACCCGCGATGCGCGCGTTGAAGTACGCGCCGATGCTGATGAAGTCATTGTCGAAACGGCGGGCGAGCAAATTCACATCGATACGTCGATTCATCCGAATTCATCGGTTGTAACGGCTGCGGACGCCAATCGCTCGAAGTTGCTTATCGGTGCCGCGCTGGGCGCGGTTGTCATTCTTTTGCTGTTAATGCTCGGTCGTCGTAAGCGATAACAACAACGACACGTTGCGTTGGTTTACGCGTTCGGCGCCAAAATTGTTTCTTTAAGTTGGCTGACGGTTTCATCGTCAATGCCAATTTCGGCGCAATAAGCCCGAACCGAACCATAACGAGTATCGATATGTTCCAAGAGATGACGCATTGCCGCTGGTGGGGCAGCTAAGTACGCCTTTGGTTGATCGTTCATGGAGGAAAGCGATTCGGGGCTGTCCTTTTTCAAACGCTCCACTAATGAATCCATATTGCGACCCGAAATGGCGTAGTCGGCAATGATGAGTTCGCGATCGACGCCAACCAGCGTCATGATCATTGCCGCCAACACTCCCGTGCGATCTTTACCGGCGGCGCAGTGAAATACAGCGGGAATGTTTTCGGCGTTGGCGACGGTTTGTACCGAATCGCGCAATGCATTTGCGCCGACGTCAAGCATTTCGACATAAAGGGAACCCAACACTTGATCGGCCGGCGCATTGGGGTCGAGTTCTTTACGTTCCCAACGTTCATTGAGAACTGGAAAATGAAAGTGACGAATTCCGCGAGTGCCGTCAACGAGGTGACCGTTATCGACTTCGCCTTTAGTGCGGAGATCTAAAACCGAACGCATACCAATCTCGGCCAGTTGATCGAGTTCTTCATCGGGCAGTCGATGCAATGCATCGGCACGAAAAAGTGTGCGCCACTTGATGTGCCGATCATCGTTGGTGGGGTAGCCACCTAAGTCGCGAAAGTTAAATGCGCCGGTGAACGGCAGCATGCGGTCTGGATGATCAACGGGCATTTTTAAACTTTCGGTCTCACAACAATGACGGGGCATTTTGCATTGCGAACAACGTGGATAGTGGTGCTACCAAGTACGGTGCGAGCCATTCCCGACCGTGAGTGGCTTGTCATCGCTAAAAACGAAAGCCCGGCCGAATTCACATAATCGCAAATCGCTTCATCAGCGGTTCCACCGGTGCAGGATTTGGCCGTTGCGTTAATACCTTCTTGTTGTAAAAACGCCAGTGCGGCGCTCACCGCATTGGCAACTGCATCGGCATCAGTTTCACCAAAAGGAACTCCACTGGCGGTGGTAGCGGTGATGACTTCAACGTTTAAGTTCAATTGCTTTGCCAATTGAGCTGCGGGTGCGAGTACTAAAGCCGATGTCGCGGTGGCATCAATAGCGATTCCTAAAGTTCCGCCCGCAAATGAATCAACTTCGGTATGCGGACCAACTAGCACCACGGGCATACCGGTTCGATTTAGAACTTCTTCGGCCACCGAACCTAAAAGCGCGCGGCCCACTCCCGAACGACCGTGAGTGCTCATCACCAAAACGTCATCGGCAGTTTTCAATTCTTCGACAATCGCCGATGCCGGGAATGTGTCGGGAATGACTTTGAATGAACTAGCCGCCCTCAATTGATCGCTTTTGGCGCGCAACATGGTTTCCAATTCTTCAACCGTGCTGCCCCAGCCGGCGGTGAGAAGAAGGATCGATGAATTGCTCGATTGCGCTAGCGCATCACCAATGGCCAGTGCCTTATTGGCGAGTTCGGAACCATCAAGTGGAATGAGGATTTGGCTCATCGGGCCACCTTTCCTTGGACACTCTCATGTTGTCACGAATTTGGGCGTAATTAGTTCGACCGCGGAATTCTCAAGAGGTCTTTCTCAATTTTCGGGCAGATCAACTACGAATGAGTTCAAATCAGCGACGAGTCCGGCTTCGGCTTGCTGAAGGGCTTCGCCGCGCAAATACGTGCGAGTAGTGGCGAATGCGCCTTGGCGGAGCCGTTCGGCAAAATCGGTGGCGACGGCGAGTGCACGCGCCACGATGTCATCGTCGGAGGCGAGTTCGTCGTAGTAGCCCACTCGCACCGCTCCTTCGGGGTCATAAACAGCGGCCAAGTTAATGGCTTCGTTCAGAGACTCATTGGCTAACGATTGACGACCTAAGGCGATGGCGAATTGTGGAACCGGCATGCCGATGGCAACTTCGTTCAGACCAATTTTGTAATTGCCCGCAGCACCGACACGACGATCGGCAGCAAACAACATGATGGCGCCCATCGCCAATGCATGACCGGTGGATGCAACGACAACTGGGATCTTGAGTGCGAACAAGCGCATTGAAAGTTGCGCGCCAGCATTCAACAGTCCGCGGGCTGCTTCGGTGCCGGACGTCATCACCGACAAATCGAAACCGGCGCTAAAGCGACCAGGCCGACCCGCAATGACAATTGCGCCCGCTTCTTTTTCGGCTTGATCAATTGCCTTTTGCAATTGATCAATGAGGTCGTGTCCAAATGCATTGGCCTTTCCATCATCGATCGTGATGAGGGCCACAGCACCATGCTGTTCATAAGTAACGGTCATACTTAGACGCTAGCGGCTGCGTTAAGCGCGCACCTAAGAGGCTTATTCGCCGCCGACTAGTTCGCGAATTTTCTCGGCGCTGACCTTGCCGTCATAGACCACCGATCCGTCGCGCATACCAATACAACGGGTCGCGGCGGGAACGAGATCCATTTGGTGCGTTGAGCACACAACCGTCGCACCTTGCGCAACAACATCGGAGAGAATGTCAACCAGCGTTTCTTGGCCCGGGGTATCAAGGCCAACGAATGGTTCGTCAACCAGCATGAGACTGAAGGGACGAATTAACCCGAGGATTAGCCCCGTCTTTTGTTTAAGACCGCGACTGAAACGCGAGGGTAAATCGTTAAGTCGATCGCCGAGACCGAACATATCGATTAAATCATCGGCGTAATCATTCCAATCGTTTGTCTTATGCATACGCGCGATGTATTCGATGTGTTCAATCAAACTGAGATCGTCGTAAAGCACCGGTGCATCGGGCAGAAAAGAAAGCGCGGCGCGCGCCGGCAACGTTCCGGCAGGATGACCGTTAACGAATGCCCATCCATTTGAAGGTTCCAACATGCCCGCGGCCAGTCCTAAAAACGTCGACTTACCGGCGCCGTTTTGTCCCACCAACATCACCAATTGACCTTTTTCAATGATGAGGTTTGTCTCTTCGATCAATCCCATTCCATCGCCGTAATCTTTGGTGAGATCAAGCGTCTGTAAGGCAACATCGGTTCGTAGCCGTGGTTCGTTCGCCGGCGTTGGTGGAACTTTCGGGAGTGCAAATGGAGAGGTCATATGTGTTTCGGCTTCCGTGTGCGTAAATAAAGAATTGAAAAACCAGCGGCGAAAATTGCCCAAACCGTCATATTGGAAACGGCCGTGGTTTTTATGTTGTCTGGATCAGATCCGGCGACGAGTAATGGCAATAAGCCAAGAACAGCCAGCGCCGGCGGGAAAATTAAGCGAACGGCCATGAAAACACCGAGAATTTCGGGGCCTAAGCCGACAAGTTTCACCGCATCTGGGGCACCTTGGGCAGTGCTGATGGTGGCGCCGGCGGTAGTGGCTAATGCGGTCGGCACAACGATGATCATTAGATCGAGAACAACTTTTGGTGGCACCAACAACATTGCACTGGCCGCTGCGATCAAACAGAGAATCAACATCACCGCAAAGGCTGAAGAGAAATGGCGCAGCAAAATAACACCGGGTGCATCGGGAAGTGATTCCCATCGAGTGGGGTGATCTACTTCTTGAGCTGTTGGCTCGGACGCGTCGTAGGCCGCAATAAATAAAGCGAAGGCCGCCACAAATAT
>CAYOHV010000149.1:0-4116 GCA_964403825.1 uncultured Bifidobacterium sp.
GACACCTCGATTTTCCAGCGCCGATTGCGCAACTTCGGCAGGGAAACATTTGGTATTGGCCAGATGTCGAAAAATGGATTCGGGATACGGGCAGGACCTTCGAAACTTCTTAGTTTCGGTTACGCCAGGGATCAACTAGCCGTGAATCTCGATTTTTATTTCTAGGGGTGATTGTAAATTCGTTAAATTGACTCACACACAAAGTCGGATCTCGAACGAAATGTTCGGGTTATGGGAATTCATTCATTTGCATTGATCTGCGTTGTTGCTTCTCGCTCACCGAGCCGGTTGGTCACAGTTACTTTTTGCGGATGAACGGCCAGATGAATGTGCCAATTACGAAAACCAAAGCCCCGATGATTATGGTTTGCGGCGGAAGACAAAATGCAAGGACAAGACATCCCAAGAGCCCCAGAAAACTCAAGGCAGCCCGCATTGAGTACGAGTTGGGAGTTGCTTTGATTGCGGAGATGTTTGTAATTGCGTAGTAGATAAGGACCATGAACGAACTGAAGCTGATTGCGCTCGCCACATCGGCGAACAGGACAATGGTTGTTACAGTTATTCCAACGAATAGATCAGCTCGGTAAGGCGTTTGGTTTTTCCGGTGAACTTTGGCCAGAGTTTGTGGCAGGTGCCTGTTAGATGACATGGCGAATACTGTTCGACTGACCCCAGCTGAAAGCGATAAGAGTGCGCCTCCCGCGGCGAAGGCGGCGCCTATTCCGACCACCGGGGTCATCCATCGGAATGATCCCACGTTCGTGACTTCTTCGAGAGGGGCAGGTGACGAAGCTAATAGTTCTGGTCCCAGAGCGTTCAACGCAGATATTGCAACTATTAGATAAAAAGCGAGCGAAATTCCGAGTGCGATGAAGATCGCTCGAGGGATATTGCGGGATGGGTTCTTTACTTCCTCGCCGAGAGTTGCAAGCCGTGCATACCCAGCGAACGCAAAAAACAAGATCCCTGCTGACTGAAAAATCATTGAAGGACGAAGCGAAAAATTGAAATTATCAATTTGGTTTCGAGGGAAACTCCAGAATGATGAAACGACGACACAGGCGAGAGCGACAAATACAACGGTCAAAATAGTCTTTGATACTGCGACCGTCTTTTTAATACCTAAATAGTTGACGAAGGTGAAGAACAAAATCGCAGTGACTGCTACTGGTTTTTCGAATTCGCCGCCAGCATATGCACCGATGACTAATGCCATCGTCACACAACTCGAGATTTTCCCAGTTACAAACGACCAGCCGGAAATATAACCCCAGAATTGACCCAAGTAACGATCTGCGAATACGTAGGTTCCTCCAGACGTCGGCATTTGACTTGCTAAGAAAGCAGCCGAACGAGCGTTTAAAGCCGCAACAAACCCTGCAATTAAAAGACCAATCAACAATCCGATCCCAGCAGACTCAGACGCAGGCGAAAGTGCGGAAAATATTCCCGCTCCAATTATTGCGCTCAACCCAATAACTACTGCGTCTCGAAGGTCAAGGCTTCGAGCAAGTCGCGAATATGGAATTTGGTCGTTTAGTTCGATACCACTGCCGGTCGTATCGTGTAACGAATCTTTTTTTCGTTGAAATGGGAGCCTCACTTCGACGAGATTCTATTGTCTTGCATGAGTTCGAATAGACCCGGTTGCCGGTAGAGATGGCAAAGGTTCGTTTAAAAGTAATTAGTTGTACTTTAGAAATGATCCTCGGCCGATCGGGTTTTCTCACAATCGCTACCTATTGATGGCGTATAGACGGAAAACTTCATATTTAATTCCCATTTCGGCTTTTCTGATGTCCTGATTGTGTAACCGGCGGCTTCTATTTTCACGTGTGTATGAACCGAATTAGTTGGCCACTGTGGAGATAACTGTGGATAGTTCCCCTCTGACACTTGAAGGTGCCGATGTGGCGAGCACCGTCTTTGTCGACCCCAATTTGGTCGGCGCCGAAAGAATCGGGGATTTTCTTGTCGTCGATGGGTGGAGAGTAGTCACTAACGAAATCGAAATATTGCCGATGAGCATTGCTCTAGTGTCCGTCAAGCGAACAACGGATTTGGACCCATGGATGAAGTTGATGCGGTTCGGCAGAGTTCGCGGCATTGCCGTTGGCGACGGTTCCGATACGGATTTAGTTATCGCTGTCCTGAGTAAGGGCTTTGATCAATTTGTAGATCATGTGCAATCAGACCGGGTCCTACTGGCTCAAGTCAGATCGGTTAGCCGTCGGCGTACTGACGTGTCAGTCATGGAACCAGGGTTTGTATTAAACCCGAAGGTTTTATCTCTTGAGGTGGGCGAACAGTCTGTCGATCTTTCACCAAGTGAGTTTGCCGTTTTACTTGCGCTTTCTCAGAAAGTTGGATCGGCTGTGTCAAAGAAAATATTGGCTGATGTCAGCGGAACAAGAGGTCCAGATTCGCTCGACTCATTGGTTCGTCGGGTGCGAAACAAACTTGAGAGTTTGGAGGGAGTCCGACGAATTCGAACTATTCGAGGGTTTGGTTTCATCCTTGAAAAACAAGTCTAAGACGGAAAAATTTGCTGAGGCTTCCCTTTTGGTCAACCGTCAGTTCGGAATTTAGATAATCGGGATTTCTAGGGTGACAACCATGGAAAGCGGAGTTTCTATCGAGGAAAAGATTGTCAAATTTTCCACCGATATTGCGAGCATTGAAAATCTTAAATCTTCGCTGGAAAACGAAATCCGACGACTTGACTCTATTCGAGAAGAATTATGGAAACGTCATGAATTGACTTCTGAAGTTGTGCGGCGAGCTCAGCACGAAGACGAGCTTTTCTCGAAACTGGATTTGATCATTGAGGCCGAAAAGGAAAATTCGCGCCAACGGATTGAAATTGAGGTTGGAAAATTCAACCGATCTGTTTCGCTCTCATTTGATTTAACACTTCAAGAAGCGGGGATTGGAATTGAAACAGCGGACAAATTTCTCAGTCGTCTCTCTCCGGTTTTAACTGCGAGTCAACTTTGGGCTGAGGTGCTGGAGGAACTTCCGAGTTTTCATTCCGGCGGGGAGCGCTCAGTTGGTAAGCGAATTGAGGATCCGCATATCGGTTTCGCCCGATCCTTGACCGCTCCAGAGAATGGGCAGGACGATCGCAGCCATTCTGAATCAACAGACGATGAAATAAACGCACACTTTTGGCGCGAGTCAGAGAGTACAAAACGTGGTTTCTTTAAAGGAAGGAAAAGTCGATGAGTTTCGAGGCTGATCTTGAAGGACTCGTCGCGATTTCGAACGACGTGAACTCACTCACAGCAATTGAGTGGGTCGAGGGGTACGTTGAATCGGACGTCCGTTCATACATAAACGAGATGCAAATTACGCAACGAGAAATCCGGCGCGAGATAGTTGAACTGGAAAACGCGATTGCTAACTTAAATCGACAGTTGGAACTACGTCGGGAATTAGAGAACGTCGCTCTAGGTGAATTAGTAGCAAAAGCTGCCAGTCAACTCGATTTGCTTGAGATCGAAACCCAGAAAATCATCGGAGAAATTAGGGCTGAAGCCGCAGCAGCGGCGGCCTTAATTTTGTCTGAACGGCCCGAATCGGGTGACGAATGATTGATTTACGTCTCCCGGAATTACGCCCTCGACTTGTAACTGATGACAAGGTGCTGACTCAATATTTTCACGAGTTTGCTGCGGATCGAGCGTCTTTAGTTCTCCGTCGCCAAGCCCTTAAGAGACGACTAGGTGAACTCGAAGACGAGTTCACACGCGATTCAAAAGAACGAATTGCGATGATCAGCGCAGAACTGGATCTCCAATTTGACGAAGCTAAACGACTAAGTGATGAACGAATTGATGATGCTCGACTATTGGCGCAAATCCGGATAGCGAGTGCACGAGACGAAGTACACAATCGCTCAGCATTGGCGGATGACAATGACTCAGATTGAAACTTCAGTCCCAGCGTCGATGCCGGAGAGTCGCGATCCCGATCCTCGCCCAATAAATAGCGCGAGAGATCGAAATGATCGCTTGTTCCGCGCAGGACTTTCGTCAACGGGGATTGTGGTACTCGCAATCATGGTTGCAGTCGGGCTATTTCTTGGTGTCCAGGCCTTTGATGCATTACGCG
>CAYOHV010000150.1:0-4028 GCA_964403825.1 uncultured Bifidobacterium sp.
TGTATGCAGTGGGTGGAAGTGGTTGTGGAGCGGAATCAGGCGTGGGTGTCGGTTGCGGAACCTACGGCGGTGCCGGCCTTATCTATGAAAGCGGTACATCAATGGCCGCGCCTTATGTGGCTGGAATGTTGGCGCGACTCGGTCGGCTCTCCGCGGCCCAAGCGCTTGATCGTTTAACGCAAACGGGAATAGCCATTGCTGGCTATAACGGTTTACGTGTAACGGAAACAGCCATTGCGCCGTTCGGTTCCTTTGAGTTGGCCTCAGGCGGATATGGCACTTTGCAGGTTGCCGGATGGGCGATCGATCCCGATACGAATGATCCGATTTCGATAACAGCCGTTGGGCAGGTGGCCACAACCACAGCGGTTGCGAATAGATCGCGACCAGATATTGAGACGCGATATCCGCTTTTTGGTCCATCGCATGGATTTGAAATCACGATGGCTGCGCCAACCACGAGTTCGACGGTATGTCTTACTGCGCTTGGTATCTCTATTGGTGGAGATTCGTCGCTTGGTTGTCGTGTGATTGCTGCGCTGCCATCATCGCCGATTGGTTTCATTGATTCGGCAACTGCCGGACTGGGAACTATTTCCGTGGCAGGTTGGACTCTTGATCCGGAATTCACTTCGTCTATTTCGGTTCAAGTCACGGCTTCGGGTCGCTCGGTCACTGTTGTTGGTGACGGATTCCGCCCCGATATTGGTGCGGCGTTCCCAACATTTGGTTCCAATCATGGGTACTCGGCGCAATTAACCGGTATGCCGGGTGGAACTCATCAAGTTTGTGTCACTGCTCTCAATGTTGGTTTTGGATCAAACACGTCGCTTGGTTGTCGCAACGTCACCGTTCCGAGCGGATCACCTTTCGGTTCCATCGATGTTGTGTCAACGGGTCCAGGATCGATAACGGTTTCTGGTTGGGCGATTGATCCCGATACGGCCAATCCAATTTCGATGCGTGCGGAATCAGCCGGTCGATTGATTTCAACCACCGCCAATGGTTCGCGACCCGATGTGGGAATGTTCTTCCCGTTATACGGTTCCAACCACGGTTTCACGATGACATTTTCGAATTTGCCGCCCGGTAATCAATACCTTTGCGTTGCCGCGGCCAATGTGGGATTAGGCGGCGACACACTTTTAGGTTGTCGAATCGTTTTTGTTCCCGATGGCTCACCAATCGGATTTTTTGATTGGGCCAATGGTGGTCCTGGCACCGTTACGGTTGGAGGCTGGGCGTTAGATCCGGAAACTCCTTCACCAATTCTTATGCAAGTTGCGGTAGCCGGACGTTTAGTCGCGGGAGTGGCAAATCAAAATCGACCGGATGTTGGTGCAGTGTTTCCCGCGCTTGGCCCATCACACGGTTACACAATTTCGTTAGACAACATTCCGCCCGGACCGCAAACGGTATGTGTCGCTGCGGTTGATGCCGGTGGCGGTTACAACGTGTTTCTGGGTTGTCGCAATGTCAATGTCACCAGTGATTTACCGTTCGGCTTTGTTGATTCAATTCAACGTTCCGGTGGAAACGTCACGGTACGCGGTTGGGTGATTGATCCAAATACGCAAAGTCCGGTGACGCTGCATATCTATGGCCGCACAATTTTGGGCGGAGCCACAGCGTCGATTTACCGCGCTGATTTAGCCAGTTTCTTTGGCAGTGGAAACCATGGATTTGACGCCACGTTTGCCTTGCCCGATCCGTCGACACCGGTCTGTGTTTATGCCCTGAACTTGGGTAGCGGGGGAGCGAATCCGCTTCTGGGCTGCGGCTAAACCTAATTGCCTATCGAACATATGTTCGATAAAGTCCGGCTATGGGCCGGAGTCAGAAAACACCCATCTTTCCTTCACTCGTTCCTTATGCCGAGTTGCACTGTCATTCCCATTTCAGTTTTCTCGACGGGGCCAGTTCGCCCGAAAGCCTCGTGGGGGAGGCCACACGTTTAGGTCTTGAAGCACTGGCGCTAACTGATCACAACGGCTTTTACGGTGTCGTGCGTTTTGCGCAAGCGGCCCGTCAAGTTTCGTTACCCACCATCTTTGGGGCGGAACTTAGTTTCGACAGAGCAACATCACCTTCGGGTCAACTTGATCCGGGTGCTGATGAAGGTGAATCGCATCTTGTTGCCCTGGCGCGCAACCCCAACGGGTATGCGCAATTGGCGCGCATGATCAGTGATGCACAGTTGCGGGGTGAAAAAGGAATCCCGCGTTTAGATTTCACGCAGTTCGCCGAAAGTCTTCACCGTCCAGATGATCTTTTCTTTTTGACTGGTTGTCGTAAAGGCCGCGTACCGCAAGCGTTAGAACGTTATGGTCCAACGGCGGCGTTAAATGAGTTGCAACAACTTTGCCAAGTAGTCGGTCGGCAAAATATTGCGATTGAACTTTGGGATCATGGTCACCCTTTAGATTCGGCTCGTAATGACGCGCTTGTATCGATTGCTCATCAAGCCGGAGTCGAAGTAGTAGCCACCACCAATGCTCATTACGCCACTTTGGCTGAGCGTCCTTTAGCTACTGCGGTGGCGGCGGTCCGTTCCCGTCGCAGTTTGGATGAACTCGATCCATGGTTGCCGGCCGGTGCTGGTGCTCATTTACGTTCGGGGGTAGAACAGAAACGTCGGTTTGCTCGTTATCCCGGTGTGGTTGAGCGTGCTCACGAAATTGGTATGGAGTGCGCATTCGATTTATCACTTGTGGCGCCGGATCTTCCTCCATATCCATGTCCTAGTGGTCACGATGAAATGTCGTATTTGCGGGCACTAACCGAACAAGGTGCTCAACGTCGTTATGGGCCGCGTCATCGGGAACGAGTTAAAGGGGCGTGGAAACAAATCGATCACGAACTTGATGTCATCGAAAAACTCAATTTTCCAGGGTATTTTTTGATCGTTCACGACCTTGTCGAGTTTTGTCGTCGCAACGGTATTTATTGTCAGGGCCGTGGTTCGGCTGCCAATTCCGCTGTTTGTTTTGCTTTAGGAGTTACGAAAGCGGATGCTGTGAGTTTGGGATTGTTATTTGAACGTTTTCTTTCCGTAGAAAGAGACGGCCCGCCCGATATTGATATTGATATCGAATCGCAACGACGTGAAGAAGTTATTCAATATGTCTTTCAACGTTATGGACGCCACTACGCCGCGCAGGTCGCCAATGTCATCACCTATCGTCCTCGTTCAGCCGTAAGAGAGACGGCTACGGCACTTGGTTATGCGCCGGGCCAAGCTGATGCGTGGGCAAAAATTGTCGACCGACGCGGTTCAATGCGTGCGCAACGAGAAGATAAAGAAAGCGATGCCATTCCGGCTTTAGTGCTTGAACTGGCCACACAAATTGAGCATTCGCCCCGTCATTTAGGTATTCATTCCGGCGGCATGGTGCTTTGTGATCGTCCCATCATCGAAGTATGTCCTGTGGAATGGGCACGTCGCGAAGGTCGCACGGTATTGCAGTGGGATAAAGACGATTGCGCAGCGGCAGGCTTAGTGAAATTTGATCTTTTGGGTTTAGGCATGTTGACGGCATTGCATAACACCGTTGATTTGGTGGCTGACGCGCATGGTTTCACTATTGATATTGCCGAACTCCCCCAAGATGACGCGGTGTACGACATGTTGTGTGCGGCTGATTCAGTGGGGGTTTTTCAAGTTGAGAGTCGCGCGCAAATGGCGACGCTGCCTCGATTGAAACCGCGTACTTTTTACGATCTTGTTATTGAAGTTGCGCTTATTCGCCCGGGCCCCATTCAAGGTGGTTCGGTGCATCCCTATCTGCGGCGACGTAATGGGGTTGAGGAAGTTACTTATTTGCATCCGTTACTCGAACCTGCGTTAGCAAAAACTCTGGGTGTCCCGCTCTTTCAAGAACAACTCATGCAAATTGCTATCGATGCAGCGGGGTTTAGTCCGGGTGAAGCTGATGAGTTACGTCAAGCGATGGGATCAAAACGTAGTGGTGAGCGAATGGAACGCTTACGTGAACGTCTTTATAACGGTATGCAGAAGAACGGCATTG
>CAYOHV010000151.1:0-4016 GCA_964403825.1 uncultured Bifidobacterium sp.
AATTTTGATGCGCAATAACTCGTTATTTCGGATGTGTGCGAACGGCGGCAAAGAAGTGTGCGAAAACGTCAATCCAACTGTGGGTTGGGAGATCAGGAAATGCCCATCCCACAAGTGGAAGCCCCGCTGATGCCGACATGATGAACCAGGCGAGTCCTTCGGGGTCGACATCGGGACGGATTGAACCTTCAGATTGCGCTTCGGCAACGACATTGGCAACGCATACCAATTCGCGCGTGCGCAATGGGATGAGTGCATTACGAACTTCGGGCTCACGTCGAGATGCGTCACGCGCACTTAAACGTAAATGTCGTTCAGCGGTGATATCGGGACGAGTGCCATCGACAAATTCGGCAATTGCAGCCGCCGCGATACGAGGTTGCGAAAGTAAAAGTAGACGTCGCGTGAGATCTTCGCTGGCGGCGACGGCATCGGCAGCGCCCCGTAAAAGGACTTCGCTCATTAAACCGGCCTTACCGGTAAATCGGTTGTAGATCGCACCGGTTGTGAGTTTTGCGCGCCGCGCAATTTCCGTTACCGATGCTGATTCGTAACTACGTTCCGAAAACACTTCTGCGGCCGCATCCACAAGGCGGTCGCCTAATGAATCGAGACCGATATGAATAAACTCTTTTTCATCAAGCGGTTTACGGCGCACCGATCGTGGTTCTTTGGTTAGCGGGGTAGCGGGATCGATATTCATTACAGCCATGCGCATGAGGTCATCAACACCGCGCAGCCCATTGGTCGGCGGTGGCGTCACTAACGACATGGCATAACTGCCCAACCAAAAGTTGTAACGCAGCATGACTTGAGTGAATTGATCTTGGTTTTTACGAACGTTTCCTAAATCATCCGCTTGTTTGCGAGCGTAAAGAGCTGTGGCTGTTCGATGGGCAACGAAATACCGAACACTTTCTTCGAGATCATTTGTTTGCATCGTGGCCATTAACAATTCAGCCAACACCGAAAGATCAGGAAAGAAGCGCGGCATCGATGGATCGGCGAGCCACCAATTTGTTTGGTCTTGATCCATCTGTCGACCCAAATCATTTTCAAGACGTTCGTCGACAAGCGCGGAGACAAGTGCTTGTTTGGTGGGGAAACGGTTATAGATGGCTGACGTTGCCAGGTTGCATGCGCTGGCCACTGATGTGAGCGCTAATGCTTCATACCCAACGCGACAAAGTTCGCCAGCGGTTGCGTTCAATAATTGATTTCGCAACTCAATTGAACGTTGTTTCGAAACTTTCACTAACTGCCTCTTTCATTGCAATAACAGGCGACCCCAGTAGCCCTGTTTGATAGTAAAACTTATAACAAACGAGACGGTTTGGGATAGAGGGGTATTGGCGCAGTCAGGTTGAAATCAAAAAAAGTTTTTGCTCACTGAGTTATCGCGTCAGCGTTGTAAGTAATGACAGAAAATCTGGCAATAAAAGTGAAATCGAAATTTGTAAATGACTAGTTCGGCCCGACGGCCTTGCCAGCAAATGTTGTCGTTTGCACGCCCGCTGATGTTTTGGCGACTTTGCCATTCACTATGACCCAATCAATACCGGTTGAATATTGCGCGGGCTTTTCGACCGTTGAAGTGTCGGCAATTGTGTTTGGGTCGAAAATACAAAGATCGGCATCGGCATTCATTTGTACGCGACCTTTGGAAGAAAGGCCGGTTCGGTTCGCCGGTTGGAGCGTGCATTTCGAAATGCCGTCCATCAAGGAATACAGCTTCATATCGCGCACATATGGTCCGAGCGCACGGGCAAAACATCCAGCACCGCGGGGATGGTTGTTATTCGATGATTCAGGAATGGCATCGGAGCCAACCATCGACCATGACGAACGCGCCACCATATCCACATCGCCTTGTGGAATTGCGTAAGCGACAACCAATTTGTTTTGTGCTTGATAACGGCGGAACGAATCGGCCGTCAAACGTTCTGATGAACCCGCTAACTGCAGATCGTTATAGGAAATCCGAAACCGCGATTGCCAATCACCGGCGAAACGGGCCGACGCAAGATAGGTGCCCCAGAAGTTGTAGGGATAGAAACAGCCTGTGACATCAAGACCTTCGCTGCGCGCTTCTTCAATGAGTTCGAGGGCTTGTTCCATAACAAAGGTCGCCATCGACGGGATGTGATCGATATGTACCGAGACGCCGGTTTCCCGTCCCACGCGTAAAACCTCGGCTATGGCGTCAAGTGATTGCGGTGGAGACGACGCCCGCACATGGGTAAACAGCGGAATTTTGTTGGCCTCGGCGACTTTCGAAAGTTCGATGTATTCGGTAGTCGTAATTGATGGCGCGTATTCCGGGTCGATGGAAAGGCCAATCCAACCGCTGTCGATTTGTTGTTCAAGTGAATCGCGCAGACGGCTGAGTTGCGATGGTGTTGCTTCACCACGAATACCGATTGAATCGCGATACCACTGATCGGAAAATGCGCCGCCGAAATTGATGGGAACTTTTCCGTTATAGCGATTGAAAAAGCGAGTTGCATCAACTGGGTCTTTAATGCCGTGCATGCCCAAATTGGTAGTGACGCCGTCGCCAACTTTGTACCAAATGCCATAAGAGTTTGGTTCGTAGGAAAGGATGTCAATGAAACCGGGTGAAACGACATGACCGCTAGCGTCGATAGCGGTTTTGCCGGTGAGGTCATCTGTCGAGATAAGCGAAATTTTGTCGCCCAGAATTCCCACATTGGCAACGGCATCAAATTTCGATTCGGGGTCCATCACCCTTCCACCCAAAATGACGACATCGAAAAGCGTGTCGCTCGGAGGTGGTTGGTAGTCGGGCGAAAGTTTGGGTGGCGCGACTTTTTTGGGTTCGTTGACTTTGACGTTCGACGAACTGGATGATGAACCGCAGGCTGCGAGTGTGGCGGCTGCGATACCGGCACCACTTATCGCCAAAAATCGCCGCCGGTCCATACGAGAAATCTAGTTGTGCATGTCCTGAATTTGAGGTCAGGGCTTATGCGCCAACGTGAATTGGAATTGCTGCTTTCACACCAAGGTGTTGTGCAGCTTCTTTTGATACAAGTCCAACTGGTGTGGCAGCCGTCGTAATGACGGGCAGGATCGCTTTCCAGTCAGCATTGGCATCAACGATGGAGAGAAGTTCGTAACACCATTCGGTGGGTTGACGGCGATCAACAACCGCGGTGCCCATTGCGACAACGGTGCTTAATGTCGCGTCGCCGCCGACACGTTCAGTGAGGTAACCAATGGGCAATGTGACGTGATCGACGCTGTTCCACGCTTGCGGTTCATTGCGATGTAGCCAACTCAACAGCGCAACTGTCGAACCAGCAAACGGTTCAACGCCGGTGGCTGATGTCCAAGCCGAGGATTGTTCGCAAAGCCATTGCGCGTCTTCAACGGAATCGTGATGTTCGCCGACTAACGCCGGATGAACAAGTGAATGCGATGAGTCGAACGCCAGCAATCCGCCGGCCGGATCGTTATCCGACATCATCACTAATCCGATGTCATCAAATGACAAACCCATCGCCGCTAATCCGTCGAGTGCGCGCGCACTGGCAACACCCAATGCCGACCACCATGTTTCTGGATCGGTTTCTCCACCGAACTCGCTATGGAGTCCTCGTCCTTCACCAACTATTGAGTGTGCAGCGGAATCCACCACCGACACTGATGTGCAGTCGATGGCCCAATCGACATGGAGAACCAAAGGCATTCCGTCAGAGTGCTACGTCTCCGGCCGCTAGTCAATCGCGCAGAGAATTATCCAGTGAGATTTTTGGCTCATTGGGAGGTCGGTTTTCACAAAGTCTTGGATGAGTGCATTAGGCATCCACGCTGTCGAATGGTGCAAGTCCGCTGAGTTGCACGGTGGCTAAGACGAGATCGAACACGCGGGCGGGAACTTGCGCCTCGATAATTTCGAGCAATTGCTCGATGTCGGGAAACTCGGCCATAGCCCACCGAGAGAACATTCCATCGTCCATCCAAAGTGAAAGTGGTGTGTCGAAATTTTGACG
>CAYOHV010000152.1:0-3965 GCA_964403825.1 uncultured Bifidobacterium sp.
AACGTACGCCCAGGAGTCGCTAAGTGGCGAGAGATTTAGCAATTGATTTAGGTACGGCCAACACACTTGTGTATGTGCGCGGCGAAGGAATCGTTCTTAACGAGCCTTCAGTAATCGCATTGAATAGTCGTACTCAAGAAGTGTTGGCGATGGGCCATGAAGCGTGGCAAATGATCGGACGTACACCGAGTTATATCGTCGCCGTTCGACCACTCCGTAAAGGTGCAATTACTGACTTTGAAGTGACGCAGCGCATGATTCGTTTGCTCTTGCAACGCGTCGGCGTGAATCGTTTTAATCGACCACGTGTTGTTATTTGTGTTCCTTCAGCTATTACTGCCGTTGAACAGCGCGCCGTGATTGAAGCAGCGCGCCGCGCCGGCGCGGCGGAAGCACATTTAATTGAACAACCAATGGCCGCCGCTATCGGTTCGGGTCTTCCCATTAACGAACCGCTCGGCAATATGGTCATTGATATCGGCGGCGGCACTTCAGAAGTTGCGCTTATTTCTTTAGGCGGAGTTGTTGCTCTCGAAGCCGTCCGTGTTGGCAGTTTCGATATTGATGCGGCAATTCAGACTTACATTCGTCGCGAATACGGCATTGCTGTTGGTGAGCGAACCGCCGAAGAAATCAAAGTCACGATTGGTTCGGCTTGGCCTACTGAAAATGAATACGCCGCCGAAGTGCGGGGTCGTGAACTAATGAGTGGTCTGCCGAAAACCGTTATTTTGACGGCCGAAGAAGTTCGTGAAGCCATTGATGAACCGGTCTCGGCGATGGTGGATGCGGTGATTGCCTGTTTGGGACAAGCCCCTCCGGAATTAGCCCAAGATCTCATCGAACAAGGTATTTACCTTGTGGGCGGCGGCGGAATGTTGCGTGGGCTCGACCTTCGAATCGAATCGGAAACCGATGTTCCGGTTCGTCTCGTTGATGCTCCGCTTGAATCGGTGGTTATGGGCGCGGGACATTGCATCGAATCATTCGAAGCATTGCGCGTCATGTTTATGGATTAAGCAGTCACTCCGCTAGTAAATCCTCGGCTGCCTGACGCACTTGCCAATCGCGATCTCTTAACGCTTTTTGTAACGCCGCGTCAACATCGTCTCCAGAAAATGGCGCTAGTGCAATGATGGCGCGACGGCGCACGGTGGCGCGATCGTTGGTGGCCAACAAAATTGCCGGTAACGCGCGTTCATTGCCAATTGCGCCCAGCGCGGCAACTGCCGATTCACGAACTAAAGCATCTTCGTGATGTTCAACGAGTTGCATCAAGCGATCAATTGTTGATTCCAATGTCGGTCGTTCGCCACTTGCCCAGGCTGCTGCTTCCACAACTAATGGATCGGCATGATCAAGGAGTTGTTCGATTTGCTGAGCCACCGGCGTAGTAATGGGTGTATCGACTTCGCCTTGCCAACGAATGGATTCGCTTAGGGCTCGGCGTACAACAAGGGTGTGGTTGTCGCCTAGACCATTGAGCAATTCAGTTTCGGTGAGTACTTGAAGGCGATTAAGCGCGCCGAGGGCGGTGGCGCGCACATCGGGATCATCATCGTTTAAGAGTTGGCGGGCGGTCTCAACATCGTTGAGGTGACCGGCCATTGCGGCGGCGGTGCGCCTCTCGGTTGCAATCGTCGAGTTCTTCAATACCGCAGGAGAGAGTTGAGTTTCGACATTGTCGACGGCGTCTCCTTCGTGCACGCCTCTATCCTCGCACTGATTCGGTCGCACGCGTCGAATCTCAACTGTATTCGTGGCAATGTTAGAAGCGTGAATGAACAACCCAAACGGCAAATTTTCCGTTCTCGCCGTCAAGCGGTCGGTGTTGTTGTTTCTATTCTTCTTTTGATCGTGGTGGTTGCGTGTCTTGTTATCCCGATTCCGTGGTTCACCATTTCCCCGGGCATGTCACGCGCGACCGAGCCCCTAATCGCGGTTGAAGGCGCGCCAATTTATGACAATGAGGGCGCCGTTGATTTCCTCACAGTGTCGATGCGACGAGCCACACCCATTGAAGCGTTAGCGGCATGGATTAATCCCACTTTTGTTTTGCGTAGTGAAAAAGAAGCCCTTGGTAATCAAACGCAATCGGAAAATCGTCAATTGAATTTGCAGTTGATGACCGAATCGAAAGACGCCGCTCAATATCAAGCGCTGACTCGACTCGGTTATGACGTTCCGATGCAAGGTACCGGCGCGGTGGTGGCCTCGGTTGTTCCCGAAAGTCCCGCCAGTCAAGAACTTGTCGTTGGTGATGTCATCGTCCGCGCCAATGGACGGGAAATTGAAACGTCCCGTCAATTTGTTCAATTCGTGGCGGAACAAAAACCCTCGTCGGTTGTTACTTTGGATTTGGAACCATTTTCTGATGAATTGGAACAAGCGAAGCCAGCGCGGCAAGTGCGCGTCACCCTCGGGGCGCGAAATGAAAATCCGCAAATTGCTTTCTTGGGAGTATCTACCTTCACGCGTAATTTGACCTTTGCCTTTCCGGTGACGGTCAATATCAATTCCGGTGCTGTTGGCGGTCCATCGGCAGGACTGGCGTTCACACTTGGCATTTTGGACAAACTCACTCCCGGAAGTTTGACCGGCGGATTGAAAATCGCCACGACTGGAACCATGGCATTAGACGGAACAGTCGGTCCTATTGGTGGAATGCCACAAAAGGTGGCAGCGGCGCGTCGTAATGGCGTGAAATTGATGTTGGTGCCGTCGTCGGAATTGAGCGAGGCGCAGAAGTATGCCGGCGACCTTCCGATTGTCGGGGTGGCCAATTTGGATGAGGCACTCGAGGCACTTACGCGTTATGGCGGTGGCAATGCGGTCCTACCGCCAAAGGCTAATAATTAGCGGAGTATCACGGGATTTCGGCGTTTTCGTCACTACTCTTTGCGAGTGATGCCCGATGATCTGAGCACCCCTCTCGACCCCGATCGCATTCCCGATCAAAAGTTCGGGACCGTGCGAAAAGGTGCTGACCCCGCTGAGGTGCAGCGATATTTGCGTCGGGTCGCGGCGGAATTGAAATCGTCACTCGAGCGCGAAGCAGATTTACGTCGTCAACTCGAGCGCATTCGCACTGTTCCCACTCCGGTTCCCACGCCAGAACCCACACAGATCGATCCCATTGATCCGTCGCATCTCACAAAGTTGTTGGGTGAAGAAACAGCGCGCGTTCTTGATGCAGCGCAAGCCGCCGCATCGGAAATCCGCGCTAAGGCCGAAGAAGGCGTTGCTCGCATGTTGCGTGAGGCGCGCGAAGAGGCAATGCAAATTCGCCAAGCCGCTGAATCCGAGGTGGCGACGCTTAACGAAAAAGCGTTAGCGGAATTAGAACAGACTCGCGAAAAGGTCGTAAGTGAACGCGAGCGCGCCACGATGGAAGCGGCGCAAATCATTGAAGAGTCAAAACGAGAGGGCCGTTCACTCGTCATCGAAGCGCAACAAATGCGCAAGCGAATGCTCGATGATTTAGCGGAACGACGCGAACAACTCAACGAACAAATCGAACAACTGCAGGCTGGTCGCGACCGTTTGATGGCCGCTTATGACAATGTTCGTCAAAGTGTGGTTGAAGCCACCGCGCAATTACGTGGTGCTTTGCCCGGCACTGAGGAAATTGAAGTTCCGGAATTACCTGACCTGCCGGAGATCGATGAAATGCCGGCGGCTGTGCGTAGTTCGACAACGCCGCCTGTTTCACCTGCGTTACCTCGACCAGTTGTTGTTACATCAAGTACGCAACCAAAAGATGATGCCAAAGAAGACTCCGTCGAAAAGGCCGAAGTAAAGGCCGAAGCAAAAACCGAAACGAAGTCGGAGGAAAAAGAAGCGGCGACGGAAAATAAAGAAAGCGCAACTTCAACTCGTTCGGGCTCGGCGCGAGTGGTACGTACATCAAGCGGCAAAGCATCGGATGTTTTCGCTCGCTTGCGCGAAGAAGGCGAAAAGGAAGC
>CAYOHV010000153.1:0-837 GCA_964403825.1 uncultured Bifidobacterium sp.
GGTGATGATGGCTACGGCATTGATTTCGACACCATCGAAGTTGTCGTGCATCCGCAGTCAATTATTCATTCGATGGTTGAGTTCAGCGATGGTTCGACGATTGCTCAACTTTCACAACCGGATATGCGATTGCCGATCGGTTATGCCTTGGCCTATCCCGAACGTATCGGCACACCGTTTGGCAAAATCGACTGGTCGTCGTTACGACAATTGGATTTCGAGCCGCCAGATTTCACTGCGTTCCCGTGTTTAGGTTTGGCTTACGAAGCCGGCCGTGCCGGTGGCGCCGCTCCGGCTTGGCTTAATGCCGCTAACGAAATCGCCGTTGCGGCATTTCTTGGCGGACGAATTGCATGGCGTTCAATCCCGGAAGTTATCTCTGAAACCTTGCAGGATTATGACGGTCTACAACCGCAAAATTCGGCCGATGTTATTTATGCTGATACCTGTGCCCGCAAAGTGGCGGCCAATGTTGTTGCGCAAATGGAAGAAGTTGCTCGATGAGTATCGATCCGCAAACGACAAACGAAGTTTCGGCCGAAGTTGAACAGCCGCGTGAACAAAATTTTGTGGAGAAGGTGTTCTCGAATCGTTGGTTCATGATGGCGCTTCTCGTCAGCGCTTTAGCGTGGGCGGCCATTTCCAATATTTGGCTTTTCGTTTTGATCATGGCCATTGTGCTTTCCGTTGTTTTGCATGAACTCGGGCACTTTTTGGTGGCAAAACGCAATGGAATGAAAGTCACCGAATTCTTTTTGGGATTTGGACCGCGTTTATGGTCAACCAAAAAAGGTGAAACGGAATATGGCATCAAACTGATTCCGTCCGGCGCTTATG
>CAYOHV010000153.1:847-1601 GCA_964403825.1 uncultured Bifidobacterium sp.
TTGGAAGAAATCAACGACGACGAAGATCGCACTTACCGTGCGAAGTCGTATTGGCGTCGTATGCCGGTGGTGGCGGCCGGTCCCGCAATGAATATTACGCTGGGATTTTTGTTGTTAGTTGTGGTGTTCGTTGGATTTGGCCATCAATCCGACACCCGTTGGAAAATTGATTCGGTTAGCGAAGCGTCGGCTGCGCAAGCCGCCGGCTTAGAGCCCGGTGATGAGATCGTTGCCTTTGGTGATGAACCAGTCGGACGTTTTTCTGATTTCAGCGCACTTATTCGCACACATGCTGGATCAACCGTTGATTTAACCGTGCGCCGTGACGGAAAAGAATTCGTACTTCCGGCCACGATCGGTTGGTCACTCACCAATGAAGGTGCGCGACCAGTTTCTCCGTTAGTAGCCGGTGATCGCATTACCGAAGTAAATGGCACTGCCACACCAACTTATGGGGATGCGCAATCTGCACTTGTGCGCACAATTGGTCCAGCCACCATCACTTTTGATCGCAACGGACGTTCGTTCACCACGCAAGTCAATGGACAAGTTCTGTTACCCCCCGATGGGTATCGCGGGTTTTTAGGAATCTCACCAAGTTCGGTGATTGTGCGCGACGGCGTTGTAAGTGCAACTGGTCGCGCCGTTGATGCCTTCGGACAAACCGTCACCGGAACTTTCTCTGGCATCGGTCGCATCTTTTCGCCATCAGGCATTAAAGATTTAGCCACGCAAGTTGCCAATGGCGGGGAAG
>CAYOHV010000153.1:1702-3964 GCA_964403825.1 uncultured Bifidobacterium sp.
TCGTTGTTGGGCATTGTGAATGTCGGTGCGCAGTTAGGTGAACAAGCAGGATGGGCCGGCGTCTTGGCACTCTTAGCAACGGTCAATATTTTCCTTGGTCTCATTAACTTGCTTCCCCTTTTGCCCTTCGACGGTGGACATATCGCAGTGGCCACTTATGAAGCGGTGCGCGAAAAAATCACGGGCCGTGCTCATCGGGTCAACATGGCCAAACTCATGCCCGTCACCTATTTCGTTGTGCTTTTAATGATCCCGTACGACTTTCACCTTAAGTCGCGAGTTACGCAGTCGGCCGATACGCTCAACGGATAGCACCGACCCGGGAGTAGTGGCAGTGAGTGAACTGTTAACGCAATCGAAGTATCCACGGCGTCCCACGCGACAAATTCGAGTTGGTTCGGTTGCTGTTGGTGGTGACGCTCCGATTTCGGTGCACTCAATGACCACCACCAACACGGCCGATGTTGAAGGCACGTTGCAACAGATTTATGCCTTAGCCGCTGCTGGTTGCGACATCGTGCGTTGCACTTGTAACGAAGTAGAAGCAGCCGAGGGTCTGGCGCATATCGTTCCGCGTTCACCTATTCCGATTGTTGCTGATATCCATCATCAATATCGTCGTGCGCTCGAAGCGATGGAAGCTGGCGTGCACGGCTTACGTCTTAACCCGGGAAATATTCGTCGACCGGAACACATCAAAGCAGTGGCGCAAGAAGCGAAAGATCGTGGCATTCCAATTCGCATTGGTGTCAACGGTGGTTCACTCGATCCTGATCTGTACGAAAAATATGGTGGTCGTGTAACAGCCGAAGCCATGGTTGAATCAGCGGTTCGGGAACTTGCGTATTTCGCTGAAGTTGATTTCGACAATGTAAAAATTTCGGTGAAGGCGTCCAACGTGGCGTTAATGATCGACGCTTATCGTTTACTTTCCGAAACCGTCGACTATCCGTTACATCTCGGGGTTACCGAAGCGGGTCCGCCGCCGGCTGGTTTAGTAAAAGCCACTGCCGGTATGGCCACACTTTTGGCTGAAGGTATTGGCGACACCATTCGCTATTCGCTCACCGCGGATCCGGTTGAAGAAGTACGCGCTGGTCGTTGGTTATTGGAATCGCTTGGACTGCGCGAACGACGCGGCCTTGATCTCATTGCTTGTCCGTCATGTGGCCGCGCGGAAGTAGATGTCATCGAAGTGGCCAAGAACGCTCAAGATGCATTGGGCGAATTAAAGATCCCGATTCAAGTAGCGGTGATGGGTTGCGTTGTGAATGGTCCGGGCGAAGCGCGCGAAGCCGATCTCGGTATTGCAGCGGGACGTAAGCGCGGTCATCTCTTTGTTAAAGGTGAAGTTGTAAAAGTTGTGCCGGAAGCGGAAATGGTCGAGGCGCTGGTGGAATGGGCGCAGATCATTGCCGATGGTGGTGTCGATGAAGCATTACGGCGAAAAGATGAATCGGCAGCTGCCGAAGCCGAAGCCGATCGTGCCGCGCTACTCGACGAAAAAGGCCATGATGCCAACAACGCCGAAGAGATCATTCAATTGATTCGCAAGCACGAGTAGTCGCCTAGCATCGTCGTCTATGGCGAAAGTACTTACCGCCCAAGCGGACGATTTCCCTCGTTGGTATCAAGACATTGTTGCCAAAGCCGAGTTGGCCGATAACGGCCCCGTGCGCGGCACGATGGTGATCCGTCCTTACGGCTATTCACTTTGGGAACAGATGCAATCTGAAGTGGATAAACGCATTAAAGCAGCTGGGGCAAAAAACGCGTACTTCCCGCTGTTTATCCCGGAGCAATATCTCAAGCGCGAAGCCGAGCATGTTGAAGGATTCAGTCCCGAACTCGCCGTCGTCACGGTTGCCGGCGGTAAAGAACTTGAAGAGCCGGTAGTTGTTCGTCCTACTTCGGAAACAGTTATCGGCGAGTACATGGCCAAATGGATTCAGAGTTATCGCGACCTTCCACTGTTACTTAATCAATGGGCCAATGTTGTGCGTTGGGAATTACGTCCGCGCGTGTTTCTGCGCACCAGCGAGTTTTTATGGCAAGAAGGTCACTGCGCGCATGCCTCGCAAGAAGACGGTCGTTTATATGCCGAGAAAATTCTCTACGAAGTGTACGAATCGTTTATGCGCGATGTCTTAGCGATTCCCGTTGTTGTTGGTCGCAAAACAGTAAAAGAACGTTTTGCCGGTGCCATTAACACCATGACTTGTGAAGCCATGATGGGCGACGGAAAAGCATTGCAAATGGGAA
>CAYOHV010000154.1:0-3951 GCA_964403825.1 uncultured Bifidobacterium sp.
CTGCTATCGGTGACGCAATTGTGGCGAGTTTGGAAGCGCTGAAGTCAGTCCCCGCGGATGAAAATGGAACACCCGTGCCCGCCGCCATAGTTCTCCTCTCCGATGGCACAACCACGATGGGCACATCCAACAGCGCAGCCATCTCGCAAGCCGTTGAACAAGGTGTACCGGTTTCAACTATCGCCTTCGGCACCGAAAATGGTTTTGTCACGTTGCCTAATGGTGAACGTGTTTGGGTTCCCGTTGATGCTCCGTCATTAGCGACTATTGCCGAGCGCACCGGCGGCAAAACCTATACCGCCGAAAGTCAGTCAGAACTTAAAGACATCTACGCCAAAATCGGATCATCGATCGGGTACGAAACCGAACAATCATCGTTAGTTCCGTGGTTTGTCTTCAGTTCACTCATCGTGCTGGCGGCTGGCTCCACGTTTGCTTTGGTGTGGTCGAACCGATTGCCGTAACGAATATGTGATTGTCAGGACGAGACTTTTTCGGAGACAACTTTCGATGAACCACCCGGTTGCATCGAAACTCCGTAAAGACTGTCCGCCGCTTCCATCGTTCGCTTTTGGTGAGAAACGATAAGTAACTGCGCGTCATTTCGGAACTCGGCGACTAGCCCTAAGAAGCGACTCAAGTTCACGTCGTCGAGGGCGGCTTCAACTTCGTCCATGACATAGAACGGCGAAGGCCGTGAGCGGAAGACAGCAAACAGGTACGCAAGCGCCGTAAGCGAACGTTCACCACCGGAGAGCAATGAAAGTTTGCGCACGTTCTTGCCTGACGGTTTGGCTTCAACTTCGATACCCGTGGCCAAAAGATTTTCTGGGTCCGTGAGGCGCAAGCGTCCTTGACCGCCCGGGAACAACGTCTCAAACAACTTCTCGAAATTGGCCGCCACATCAGCAAACGCTGCGGCAAAAACGCTCACGATTTCGCCATCAATGGCACGAATAACTTTCGCCAATTCGCGACGACTTTCTTTCACGTCTTCGAGTTGTTGTTCCAAAAATGTGTGCCGCTCTTGCAACGCTTCAAATTCTTCAAGCGCTAACGGATTGATGGGTCCCATCAATCGCAAATCACGTTCAAGTTCACGCACTCGGGCGGCGGGATTTGTGCCATCGGGCAGTTCAGGCATTTCGGCGGCAATGGCCACATCAGGCTCACAATTGAGATCCCGACGCAAGGCTTCGACGGCTGCTTCAATGCGCATTTCCGTTTCGGCCTGTTCGATTTCGACGCGCTGCACTCGTTCACGAATTTCAGAAAGTTGTTTTTCGCGTTCCGAACGATCACGGCGTAAACCATCAAGTCGACTAGCCACTCCCCGAGCCGCTTCCGATTGGCGACGACGTCGTTCACGGAAATCGTTGAGCCGTTCTTCGATAACTCGGCTGCGGTCAGCAACCATCTCGATCATCCGATCAAGTGCGGTTTGGGCACGATCCAATTCCATACGACGTTGCGCCGCTGCCTCGCGTTCGGCTGCCGCGCCATCTAAGCGGGATTCAACTTCGCTTAAACGTCCAGTGAGGAATTGACGACGTTCAACAACAGCCACGCTTCGTACTTCAAGATCGCTGCGACGTGAACCGACTAATGCCGCTTGCTCTTCTAAGCGTTGACGCGAATCAGCCATTCGTCGAGCCGATTCGGCCAAAGCGTTGTCGGCCTCTTCTAATTCAGGAAGTTGTGTTTCCAATTCGGAAATACGAGCCTCTTCCCGACCAACTCTTTCAACCAATTCGGAAAGATGAGTGGTTAAGGCTTCTAATTCGGTACCGGCGTCACGGCGGTCAACTTCGACACGTTGCAATCGGTCTTGCGCCGCTGTGAGTTTGGCGTCGTTACTGTCGAGTTCGCCGGCGATTTCCGCTTCGGCTGCTTCGGTTTGTTGCAACTGCGTACGTGCCCGCTCTAATTCGTTGGCGGCGTTCTTTGTTTTTTGTTCGGCAGCCGCAGCGCGATCTTGAGCTTCTTGTAATGCGGCCCCAGTTGCACCGGCGCCAGACGCTCCGACCTTCCAACCACTGGATCCAAATCGATCGCCGGCCGCGGTCACGATGATTGCATCGGGATATTGCATGGCCGCGTCTAACGCTTGCACCCAATCACCCGAGATAATGACGGCCGAACCTAAAAGTGCATCCAAAAGATTTTCAACATCGGCACGTTGGGCGCGCACATGTTGACGTAATGGAGTTCCCACCGGCGGAGCAGTGCGAGTTGAACGATTCGCACCCAATGCCAAAATGGCGCCGCTGGCGGTCTCTTTTGCTAATTGATCAAGTGCGCGTCGACCGGATTCAACACCATCAACAACAACTGCACCCAGTGCATCAGCAGCGGCCGCTTCAAATGCCGCTTCAAATCCGCTATCAACATCGACTAAATCGAAAAGGGTTCCAAGAACGCCCGAAACATTGGCCAAGCGCGCCGCACCGGCTTTGGCGCGGGCTTCATCAAGTGCAAGAGCAAGCGCTTCGGCGCGGGCTTGCCAGGCATGCAGTTCGCTTTCCGCCAAACGATGGGCGGATTCGGCTTTCTCAATTTCAACGGCGGCTCGCGAACGATTGTTTTCCGCCAGTTCCATTTTTTGCACTAGCGGCAATTCGGCCGAGTTCAATTGCTCAAGGTCTTGACGCAGGCGTTCGCTTTCTGCGCTGAGTTCATTGAGTTTGTTTTGTAACGAATCAACGCGACCGGCCACGCGATCACGCTCGGCGCGACCGCGATCGATAGCCGTGCGTAAAGCGGCTAATTCACCGCGCACTTCGGCGGCCGCACCAGTTGGTGCCGGCACACCCATGGCCCATTCAGCCTCGAATGCTTCGCGTTCACGACGCAATGTTTCTTCGGCTTCGGCCAACTCGCTGGTAAGCGGAGCAAACGTGGCCGCTTCCGCTTCAACTTCTGCTAACTCGGCTTGGAGACGCGCCGATTCCGCTTCCAGCGAAGCCACAACACCTTGATCTACCGATGCGCCGCGTAAACGTTCAACACCACGACGGCGTTCGGCCAACACCGCACTAAGGCCGCGCGCTTGTTGGAACAACGATTCGAACTGAGCCAAGCCGTCGCCTAAATCATCGCCACCCATAGCGGTTAACTCGGCTTCGGTAGAGATGACCTGCGTGTCTAACGCGGCCAACGACTTTTGTACCGAATCTTGTTCGTTATGCAATTCGGTGCGCTTATGGGTTCCGGCTTCAAGGCGCGTACGCAAACCTTGTAATTCACGGCCAGCGATGTAAATACGTAACGCCGTTAATTCGGCAACGACATCGCCATGACGACGTGCCGCTTCGGCTTGTCGTTCAAGAGGACGTAATCCGCGACGGACTTCGCGCAATAAATCTTGTAGACGCGTCAGGTTGCCTTCCGTGGCAGCGAGACGGCGTTCTGATTTTTCTTTGCGGCGGCGATATTTGAGAATGCCGGCGGCTTCTTCGATAACGGCGCGTCGGTCTTCGGGACGCGCGTTCAGCACTGCATCAATTTGTCCTTGCGAAATAATGACGTGTTGTTGACGACCAACACCAGAATCACTGAGCAGATCTTGAATATCAAGCAAACGACAAGGAACACCGTTCAAGGCATATTCGCTGTCGCCGGAGCGGAACAACGTACGCGTAATCGTTACTTCGTTGAACTCAATCGGCAACATGCCCGAAGCGTTATCAATGGTGAGACTTACTTCGGCGCGACCTAATGCCGGACGTTTCGTAGTGCCGGCAAAAATTACGTCGTCCATTTTTTGTGAACGAACGGCCGAAGGGGCTTGCGCACCCAACACCCATCCAATGGCGTCAACGACATTGGATTTACCCGAACCATTGGGGCCCACCACGACGGTGACACCGGATTCGAAATCTAAATTTGTTGTATCAGCGAAGGACTTGAAGCCCTTCATGGTGAGTCGTTTCAGATACATCAGACCTGACA
>CAYOHV010000155.1:0-3925 GCA_964403825.1 uncultured Bifidobacterium sp.
GTTGTAGCGCAGCCAGTCGCATTACCCACGTTCACAGGCTAAGGTTCGGCGCTTCGGCGCCGAATTTTGCCAATTCTTTACCATTGCTGAAGCCGGTCTTGAACCGACGTTGTCCAAACTGTTCCTATGGATAGAAAACGGGCATTAGCAATTTCCGCTGCCATTTCGATGGTCGTTATTGGTGTGACTTCAGCAGTTGCCGGTGTGGTTGTCCGCAGCGGCAGCACTGCCGATATCGCAGCCACTCTTTCGGGCGGAAATCGAGAACCGGTAGTAGTGGAAGTCACTGAGTACGTAAACGGCGAACAACCGGCGACGGAATCAACGTCAACCTCGACTACCGCGGGGTCAACTGCGCCAGCCGCTCCTCCTTCTTCAATTCCGAATGCAGTTCCAAGTTTGCAAAATCAAATTGCGGCCGCGGCTGCAAAAACGGTTGATTCGGTGGTCTCACAGGTTTCCTCGCAAGTTGGATCCACCATCCGTCGCTATATCGATGATGATGACGACGATGACGATCACGATCACGAAGATCACGCTGTAAGGCATGAAGACGAAGACGATGACGACTGAAAATTCAACGGCCGCTTCGAAAAACTCCAAGCCAAAGACACGACGGAAACGAGCTCAAGCAGCAGCATCGGCTCGACTACTCCTCGCTAGTTTCAGTGTGGGTGTAACCGGAGTTTTGTTTTCGGTGTATTCGGCGGCTCAACCGGCCAAAGCAACGCTTTCAACTACGACCGATTCGACGCCACCGACAACTGTGGTTGTACGCAAAGTCATCATTGGTGGTCCTGGCGGAGAGGAGTCGGTAGCTCCTCAATCATCAACTCAACAAACAACTGCTCCTAAGACATCGTCGACTCCGCAAACGCAAAGCCAAGGAACGGTGAGTGCACCGGCCGCAGCAACGCCGGCCCCTGCACCCTCGAGTGCGCCAGCGCCATCAGTGACGACTGCGCCGACGCCCACCACAACTGTGCCGAAGGCTCCAGTAACCCGCGCCAGTTGACATGCGGATTGTGGAGCAGCCCTTTCGGGCGATGAATACGGATTGTTCAATAACGGTCATCGATGAAGATGAAACGAACGCGCGCACTATCGCTTTTGCGAGCGTGGCATTAGTGCATGCACTCGAGCAACTGTGGAGCCGTTTTCTTCCCGAATCCGATATTTCAAAAATCAACAATGCCGAGGGCAAATGGGTTGCGGTTGATCCTCGCACAATTGATCTTTTGAAAATTGCAATTGACGCTTGGAGAATTACCTCGGGGCTATTCGACATATCGTTACTGGGAGTTTTGGAACGTATTGGTTACGACCGAACGTTTGCGCAAATTCCCGGATTCATTGATTTGCCGCCGCTTGATCACAAACAGTCGGTGGGAATGTATGCCATTGAAATTGATGAGCAAACTTCTTCTGTGCGCGTAGTTGATGGTGTCGCCATAGATTTTGGCGGTTGCGGTAAAGGCCGAATTGCGGATCTTGTCATTGAGAAATTTCGCGCCCAAGTGACGGGAATGTCTGTTGATCTTGGCGGCGATATCCGCGTTGTGGGTTCGTCATCGATCGAAAGAGTGAAACCGTGGGAGGTCCACCTTGCTGTTTCACCCAATGCGGAGGGCATGCTTTCGATTTTTCTCGCCGATGGGGCAGTGGCCACGAGTTCGACACAAAATCGATCTTGGAAAACCTCTCAAGGTGAACGACATCATCTACTCGATCCCATTCACGGAGATTCGGCGACCAGTTCGGTAGTAACGGCAACGGCTATCGCCAGCGAAGCGGTTTGGGCTGATATTTTCGCCAAAGTGCTCGTGATTCGTGATGACGAGTGGGCGAAAAACCTTTTGATTGAACATGGCCTATCGGGTCGAACAGTTTCCGATTCGGGAGTTGTCAGCATTGTGGGAAACTTTGATCTCTTTTCGGAGGCAAAGTAATGACGGCACTTTTCGCCGCCACCAAAGTTTGGTGGTATCTCTCGCGGGCCAGTGGATTTACAACGTATGTGCTGTTGGTTATTTCAGCGGTGTTAGGAATCGCCTTGGCAACGCGTGCATTGGGAAAAAATGTGACTGCGCCCTGGCTACTTTCATTGCATCGATTCGCCAGCGGTTTCGCCTTTATTTTTTTGGCTGTTCATATGTTCGCATTGCTGGGCGATAAATACATTCAGTTCACGGTTGCCGATTTACTAGTGACCGGCTCATCGTCGTGGCGTACAAATGCCATGACGATTGGAATCATCTCGATGTATTTGTTGGTGTTGATCGAATTGTCATCGCTGCTGCGTAGCCGCCTCAACAAACGACTCTGGCGCATGATTCATTTTCTGAGTTATGCGGTATTGGCCGGAGCAACAGCCCATGCAGTTATGGCAGGAACCGATGCAAAAGGTATTGCCGCAATTTTACTTTTTCTTTTTTCCGGTGGTTTGTTACTGTTTTTTCTCAGTTACCGATGGATCGGCCCGGGCCGAGTTGCCAGTGTCAAAGATTCCTAAGTTGAGTGCCGGCAAGATTGAAGGTCTAGCAATATGAATATTTTGTTAGTTGAAGACGATCCTTCAATTTCCGAACCATTAGTGAGAGGTCTGCAACGAGAAGGATTCAACGTTGCCCTGGCGGAAAATGGTGAATCAGCTTTAGGTGACCATGAAATATCCCAATTAGATCTGGTTTTGTTGGACGTGGGGTTACCAGGTATCGATGGTTTCGAAGTTTGCCGACGAATCCGCGCGCAATCGGGTGTTCCCGTCATTTTTCTAACGGCGCACGGCGAAGAAATCGACAAAATCTTAGGTTTTGAACTCGGAGCTGATGACTATGTGGTCAAACCGTTTGGTTTACGTGAATTAGCCGCTCGGATTCGGGCGGTTTCTCGTCGAGTGACGACGGCTGACTCTTTACCAAACGGTGATCGACGAGAATTTTCCAATATCGAACTTGATATCCGCACCCATAGTGTTCGAGTTGATGGCGAAGAAGTAACGCTGACAAAAAAGGAATTCGAGTTACTGGAATTACTCTCATCCGATGTCGGTGCCACCTTTACTCGGGAACAGATTTTGCGTGACGTTTGGGATGAGCATTGGTTTGGATCGTCGAAAACCTTGGATGTTCATATTTCGTCGTTACGGAAGAAACTCAACAACCCCGACCTCATCGAAACCGTGCGAGGCATTGGCTTTCGGATCTCGGCTCGTTAGCGAATAAATCAATGACTCGCCGGATCGTCACTGCCTTTTTGTTTATCACTGCCATTATTTTGGCGGCGCTCGAGATTCCGCTGGCTTTTGAATACCGCACCAATTTGACTGGCGAATTACAAAGCGCACTCGAACGTGAGGCGTTCGCGCTTTCCAGTCGTATTGAAACTGAATTAGCCGCTTCAGACAAAACAGCCGTTATTGCCGAGTCAGTTGATTTCGCTAACTCGTCTACGGCACGAGTAGTAGTGGTAGATGCCAACGGCAATTCGGTAGTTGATACTGAAGATCCCGCTGCTGGTTCTCGCGACTTTTCCAATCGTCCGGAAATAGATCGAGCCTTAAACGGCTATGCCGATGCGGGGAGCCGTTATTCCAACACGTTGGGTTCGGGATTTGTTTTTGCTTCAGTGCCAATTGTTGAAAACAAAAAAGTTATAGGCGCGGCTCGCCTCACCGTTTCAACTAACAGTATTGATGATCGCGTGCGAAGGTATTGGCTATTCCTCGGGCTTTCCGGCTTGGCCACGCTGATCTCAGCGGCGTTGATTGCATGGCTGTTCTCGGCCTGGGTGCGTCGACCGCTAACGAATTTGCAGGGTACGGCGCAAAAGATTCGCGACGGAGATTTATCGGCCCGCGCTGATCAGAATGATGGGCCGCCAGAAACTCGCGATTTAGCCGAGTCATTTAATCTCACGGCTGATC
>CAYOHV010000156.1:0-3915 GCA_964403825.1 uncultured Bifidobacterium sp.
TCCATCGTCGGGATATTCATCGGGCACAGCTGCAATCGCTTCTTCGCGCTTTCCCGCCATCCAACATTCCTGAATGTTTTGCGCCGCTTCCGGAAATCCGCGCCGCGCCATTGATTCGCGATGGTAGTTATGCGTTGCCGATCCCATTCCGCCCACGTACATGGCTGTGAGCGGTTTCATGGCATCAATCGTGCCCTTCACATCATCGGTAATAACAATGTTCAGGCCGCCGAAAATTTCAAAATTCTCTGGTCGCGAACCGCGCTTGGCGAAACCTTTTTCTAACGACGGTCCGTAAACCTCAGTGCCGTTATCGCCCCAACCCATCGGCAACATGCCATCGGCAATCTCGGCGGAGAGTTCTGTGTTCTTTGGTCCGCCTGCCGCTAACCAAATTTCCACTTCACCTGCGGGATGCAAAATTGAACGCAACGGTTTTCCCTGGCCGAGCGATCCTTCACCTTTATAAGGAAGTGGGAATTCCTTTCCATCATTAGTTAATGGTTCGCGAGCAAAAACTTTGCGCATGATTTCGACATACTCACGCAAACGTTGATTCGGCGATCCCCAGGGTTGTCCATACCAACCTTCAACAATTTGTGGACCGGAAACACCTAAACCGATGATGACGCGATTACCACCGGCCAGTGCATCGATAGTGAGTGCGTGCATTGCGGTTGCTGCTGGTGTGCGCGCCGCAATTTGTACAACGCCAGTTCCGAGTTTGATTTTTTTCGTTAAGGCCGCGAGATATGCCAGCGGCGATAACGCGTCCGAGCCATAGGCTTCGGCGGTCCAAACGGAATGAAAACCTAAATCCTCGGCTAATCGAACTTGATCAATCGGCACCTCCATAGTGGCGCCTCGATACAGATCAAGCCCTAAGGCCAATTTCAGACGACTCATTTTCCCCTCCCCGTTTGGCCACGCTAGTAGACGCCACGATGATGGCGACTAAGGCAACCGCAATTGAAAGGGCATAGGCGAGCCCTACACCTTCGGCATTCACCGCCACTCCGGCGAGTCCAGTGCCAATAGCCACGCCTAAACCATCACTCACACGCATACCAGTGGTGAATCGACCTTCTTGACCGGCAGGCGCCTTTTCCAAAATCACATGAGAAAGGGGCGAATATGCGAGTCCCATTCCGAAACCAGCGACGCCCCACCAAACAATGACAAACCAAAGTGGAACAGCATCATGCAACACCGTAAACATCAGCACACATGCAACAGCGATGATGAACAAACCGCGCTCGATCAAAAATCGCGGACCGCGCGTATGAATCAGACGCGATTGCAACCACGATGCCGAGGTCCACAACACTGCCGCCGATGTCATTGCTAAACCACCAATGAGCGATGAACCATCGCGCACTGTGACAACGGTGTAAGGAACAAACGCGTCAGTGGCGAAGAACGCAAGATTTAACAGACCCATCACCGCAATCGGTGCCGCCACAATTCGCAGCGACGCAGGTTCACCCTTTTTCATTGCATCGGGTGCGGGAACTTGCGCGATTCCCGCCAGTGCCAACGCACCGAACACAACACAAAACGGTAAAAGTCCAAAAAAGACGGCGCGCCATCCAAAGGCATCGGCCACAAAGACAGCGATTACGGGCCCTAAAATTCCCGGAATTGTCCACGCGCTGGAAATAAGGGCGAACATTTTCGGCCGTTGCTGTAACGGCACTACCCGCCCGATGCAGACATAACCAATTGCGGGCATCACACCCGCACCGATTCCCTGCAGTCCGCGCGCCAACACCAATGCCGGCATCGACGGCGCCAATGCACCAAGTGCGATTCCGATTGTGAAGGTAATGAGACCAGCGAGATAGGGAATGACCGGCCGCATGCGATCGGAGGCAGTTCCGGCCAACACAATGCCAATGAGGCTGCCAAAGAAAAATGCAGAGAAGACCCAGCCATACCAAGCGAGGTCGCCAAGGTCCTCTTCAATGGTCGGCATGATGGTGGCGATCGCCAAAGACTCAAATGCCACCAAGGTGACAATGGCAACGAGCCCAATTGATAACAACCGCAAATTTTTCGTCTCCATGAGCGCCCCCGCCAGGAATCGAACCCGGAACCTGCCGGGTAGAAGCCGGCTGCTCTATCCAATTGAGCTACAGGGGCAAGACCTATCAGGGTACGCGGTTATGCTGACCATTCCCATGGTGGCCGTAGCTCAGCCCGGTTAGAGCGCCAGGTTGTGGCCCTGGAGGTCGGGGGTTCAAGTCCCCTCGGTCACCCCAACATGGCAAGCAAACACTTGACCATGAACGATTGTGGCCGCCCGTAAGGGCGGCCATCTTCGATTGCATAACGTTCTATTTCACATCATTGAGGTGGTAGTTTCGTTGTCCTTGCGCCTCTAGCTCAATTGGCAGAGCATCGGACTCTTAATCCGCAGGTTCTGGGTTCAAGTCCCAGGGGGCGTACCAAATGCACGAGTAACACGTGCAACACGATCGCCAACAACGATCGGCTAGTAAATGTCAACCGAAATACTTCAGTTGAAATTTGTAAATGGAAAAAGCGCTCGGTTTCCCGAGCGCTTTTTCACTTTTCGATACTTGCAATCGAACGACGTTTTTAACGACGACGTGTTGCTTTCTTTGCAGTGCGCTTCTTGGCTGGTGCCTTGCGAGCGGGAGCCTTCTTCGCAACGCGCTTCTTCGCCGGAGCCTTCTTGGCAGCTTTCTTCACTGGCTTCTTCTTCGCAGCTGACTTCTTGCCAGCGATGACTGAATCCTTGAAGGCCTTCAAAGGTGTGATTTTGGCTGCTTTCTTGGCCGGAACCTTGACGGTTTCACCGGTCTGCGGATTGCGAGCCAAGCGGGCGCTGCGTTGTACGCGACGGAATTTCGCGAAACCAGTCAGCACGACATCTTCGCCAGTGGCCACGACATCGGTGACGGTCTCGATGAATTCGTCGACGAAAAGAAGTGCTTGTTTCTTGTCGATCTCGAGCCGCTCAGCGAGTTCGGCGGCCAACTCTCGTTTGTTCACGCTCATCTCCTTGATGATTGTTTAGGTGCAGGGTGCTGCTCTGGTGTACGGCGGGTTGCCGTCGCATAAGCGTCGCGCAAAACACAGCGCGAACGGTGGACCATCGGGAAAAAATCACGTTTTTTTGCAAATTTTTTCAGCGCACTCGATATCACGGGCTCAAATAGTGAAAACGATTTTCCCGAAAATGTCGCCTTTTTCCATCTTTTCGAAGCCATTTTTTGCATCTTTTAAAGGAAAAACTGCATCGATGAGTGGTCGCAAACCAGTGGCGTCCATGAACGAAACCAACTTCATGAGTTCGCCTCGTGTACCCATGGTCGAGCCCAGAATTTGCCGCTGCAAAAAGAAAACTTGGGTTAAATCCGCACTTGGATCGTCGCCAGTCGTCGCTCCCGAGACAACAACTTTGCCTCCGGGTTTAAGTGCGCGAATCGATTGTGACCATGTGGCTTTGCCAACCGTTTCCATCACAACATCAACTTTGCCGGGCGGTCGTTCATCCAAAGCAAGGGCGAGATGCGCACCTAGTTGCAATGCTGCGGCTCGCTTTTCTTCGCTGCGGCTAGTTACCCAAACATGAGCTCCGGCCGCTTTGGCCAACAACAGAAGGGCTGTTGCAACTCCTCCGCCGGCACCCTGAATTAACACCACATCGCCAGGACGAACGTTGCCTTTTGTAAACAACATTCGATACGCAGTAAGCCACGCCGTCGGTAAACAGGCCGCTTCCGTAAACGACATCGACGACGGTTTCGGAATGACATTGCGCGCCGGAACAGCGATTCGTTCCGCCAATGTTCCCGGAAACTTTTCCGAAAGTAGCGATCGTCGCGGATCAAGTGTTTCATCGCCATCACCGGCATCAGGATCAGCAATGACGGCATGAACAATCAC
>CAYOHV010000157.1:0-3891 GCA_964403825.1 uncultured Bifidobacterium sp.
TGGTTCACTACCGACCACGAACAAGCGGGCGCATTTACTACCGCCGGTGGCGCCGTTGGTATTGATGGCTTCGGACTTTTTGTCACCGTTGTTCTTTGTGTCGGCGTTGTCTTAGGTGCGCTTCTAGCGGAAGCGTATTTACGTCGTGAAGATATGGACGGACCGGAGTATTACGTCCTCTTGCTGTTATCAGCAGCTGGTGGCGTAATCATGGCGATGTCCAACGATCTCATCGTTTTGTTTATTGGTTTAGAAACACTTTCGATTGCTGTGTATGTCATGGCGGGAATGCACTTACGTCGTATGCAATCGCAAGAGAGCGGTCTGAAATATTTCATTTTGGGCGCATTCTCTTCGGCGTTTTTGCTTTACGGCATCGCCATGATTTACGGCGGAACCGGTTCGACCAACTTCACTGACATCAAAGATTTCATGGCGGTGCAAGTTCCAATTTCCAACGGATTCCTTTTATTAGGTATCGCATTGATTTTGGTTGGACTTGGTTTCAAGATGGCGGCCGTTCCGTTCCATGCCTGGAGCCCCGATGTTTATGACGGCGCGCCCACTCCGGCCGTGGCTTGGATGGCTTCCGGTGTGAAAGCAGCTGCGGCGGCCGGCCTCATCCGCGTTTTTGTTCTGACCTTTTCGAACTACGCCGGAACGTGGAAGCCGATCGTTTATACGTTGGCCATTTTGTCGATGGTTATCGGTGCCGCGCTCGCCGTGGTGCAGAGCAACGTGAAACGCATGTTGGCCTATTCATCAATTAGCCATGCCGGATTTATTCTCATGGCGGTTGAATCCAATTCAAGCGAAGGCACTGCGGCGGTGTTGTTCTACATCGCCATTTACACCTTTATGGTGGCGGGCTCGTTCGGCATTGCCACATTGGTGGGGCGCAAGGGCGACGGACACCATCAACTCGCCGACTACAAGGGATTGGGACGTACCAACCCGTTCTTGGCTGTTTCCTTCATGATTTTGTTGTTGGCCCAGGCCGGTGTTCCCTTTACTGCCGGCTTTTTCGCCAAGTTCTATGCGATCACCTCGGCGGTCAATGCTCATGCCACGCCCTTGGCCATCGTGGCCATGGTTTCGGCGGTTATTTCCGCCTTTTTGTACCTGCGCATCATTGTGGCGATGTTCATGTCCGGTGGCGATGATGGCGATGATGGCCCCGTGCCGGACCGCTCAACCCATATTCGAGTGCCATTCGCAGCCGGTTTGGCGCTTACGCTGTGCGTTCTCGCCACGGTGGGCTTCGGGCTTTTCCCAGATCTTCTGGTCAAACCGTCGAATGACGGCAAGCCAGTCGTAGTGCAGTTTGATCGGAACCAGGGCGCTGCCCTCGGATCCACCACGACGGGGCAATAGTCCCGCAAGATTTACCCAAAGTGTTTTCTGAACAAGGATTTCATGACGTGTTTGGCCCTTCTGTAGTGTCCGGAAGCAATGACTGAGTATTCCGATTTCGTTCGTCAGTATCTGACGGTCGCGATTTTCGCGGGCGTGGGTTTTGGCTTGGGCGCGGGCTTGTTGGCGCTGGGAAAGATCTTCCGTCCTAACCGTCCCCAAGAACAGAAATATCTCACCTACGAATCTGGTGTTGATCCGGTGGGTACGGGTTGGTCACAAAGCCAAATTCGTTACTACATCTACGCGCTTCTTTTTGTTTTGTTTGATGTTGAAGCCGTCTTTATTTTTCCGTGGGCCACGCGTTTAGAAACGTACGGAACGTTTGGTCTTATTGAAATGTTGATCTTCGTGGCGATCTTGGCCCTTGGACTCTTATACGCCTGGCGCAAGAAGGTATTGAAATGGGCTTAGTCGAAAGCGGCAAGTTGCCAAAGCCTTTGGCCAAACTGCTGAACATCTCTCGCAAGTATTCAATTTGGGCCTATCAATGGGGCTTGGCATGTTGCGCCATTGAAATGGGTGCGGCGTTTGCGTCGCCTCGTTATGACGTCATGCGACTCGGAGTTATTCCTTTTCCGGCTAGTCCGCGTCAAGCCGATCTAGTTGTTATTGCCGGAACGGTTACCGACAAATTGGCACCGGCAGTTGTACGTCTTTACGAACAAATGCCTGATCCCAAATACGTCATCTCCATGGGATCGTGCGCTAACTGTGGCGGTCCTTATTGGGATTCATACTCAGTAACAAAGGGCGTTGATCAACTAATTCCAGTTGATGTGTATGTGCCGGGTTGTCCGCCACGTCCCGAAGCTTTGCTTGAGGGAATCATCCTTTTACAAGAGCGCATTGCCCACGAGGACATGGCCGAGCGTTGGAAGGGTGAGCCAATTGTCGTCAGCTGATACTGAAACGGCCGAAGCACCGGCAATTGATGAAGTTCGTAATGACGTGCTTGCCGCTTTTAGCGCGCGTCTAGGTGACGGCATTGTTGGTTCACATATTCAACCTGGTCATGATCTTTGGATTCGCGTTTCACGCGATTCATGGGTCGCCACTGCCGAAGCCGCAAAGCAACTCGGTTACACATTCTTTGATTTCCTTTCGGCTATCGATTGGATGCCATCGCCCTTTGGTCGCGATATGGATGCACAGGAAGACATCGTTGTTTCCGGTGCTCAAGCAAAAGAACCGCAACCAATGATGCAGGGTTATGCCGGTGGTGAAACTCGTTTCCAAGTTTTGGCTCGTTTGTATTCCATCAACGCCAAGATGGGTGTCACCTTTAAAGCCGATATTCCCGATAGCGATCTTTCTATTGCGACATGGTCGAATACTTTCGCCGGTGCCAATTGGCATGAGCGTGAAGCGAAGGAAATGTTTGGCATCAACTTTGTTGGTCATCCCAATTTGATCAACATGTATTTGCCGACCGATTTCCAAGGGCATCCACTACGCAAAGACTTCCCGCTTTTGGCTCGTCGTGTGCGTCCGTGGCCGGGAATTGTTGATGTCGAACCAATGCCTGGTGTTGGCGATGATGAGGAAGGAGAGGGCGAATGACCACAATCGACGAACCTCAGTCAGTTGCTGATTTAGCCGCGAGCGCAACTGACAATCGCGTCAACCTTGATTTTGAAACTGAGGGCATGACTCTCAACATGGGTCCGCAGCATCCGGCCACCCATGGCACGTTACGTATCGTCGCCAAACTCGATGGTGAACAAGTTGTTTCCGCCGAACCGGTTTGCGGTTACATGCACCGCGGCTACGAAAAACTCACCGAAGTTCGTACCTATCCGCAAATCAATGCGCTCATTAACCGCATTGACTGGTTAGGAAGTTTCGCCAACGAAGTTCCATTTATTTTGGCGGCAGAACGGTTAATGGGTGTTGAAGCACCACCGCGTGCACAATGGATTCGCACAATTCTTTTTGAAATGTCGCGCGTCGCCAATATTTCTTTGTTCCTCGGCGACTTTGGTTTGCAACTTGGCGGTATGACCGCAGGTTTCTACGCCTTCCGCGATCGTGAATGGGTACTTAACCAAATCGAAGCCGTAACGGGTGGTCGTTTCCATCCAAACTTCGATCGCATTGGTGGGTTGAAGGACGATCTTCCGAAGGGTTGGATCGCCGACACTCATGTCGCGATGGATCGTCTCTTAGCGTTTTGCGATGAGATGGAAGATCTCTTAGTCGGCAACGAAATTTTCCAATCGCGTACCCGCGGCATCGGAGTTATTCCCGAAGACATCGCTCTTTCGTACGGATTATCTGGTGCCAACTTGCGTGCATCGGGTGTCGATTGGGACTTACGTCGTGATGGATGTCCTGAAGGTTTGGTCTACGACAAAGTTGACTGGAAAGTTTGGACACATCCCGACGGCGATTGTTTCGCCCGTACTTGGGTGCGCTTACAAGAAACGCGTGAAGCGGCAAAGATTGTGAAGCAACTTTTGGACACCATTCCTTCGG
>CAYOHV010000158.1:0-3880 GCA_964403825.1 uncultured Bifidobacterium sp.
CCAAGCACGGTGTCGGGATGTTCCAACATCTTTTGTAAATGATCTTGTGACATCTGGGCGTAATTGGTGAACGCACCTAACAACAAATCACCCGTGGCGATGGCGTCGTATAACGCTTCCCAAGGACTAACACCGTTTGCTTCGGCCAATCCGGCAACGGAACGATCGTGCGTGGGTTCATAATCGGGCGGGTCACCCAAAACAAAAAGTCGATCAAACATAAATTCCGTTGATTCCGCAATCATTTCGTATTGACGATGCGGATCAGCGGGAAGGTTTTCTTCGCTCAGAATTGCCGCTTTCACTTCTGGCTTTTGTAGTTCGCGCAAAAGTTCTTCATACGAAAGTTCGTTTTCTAAACGGCGATACGTTGGGCGACGCATAAGTCCGTGATAGGTGGCAACACCAATCAACATGCCACCGGGACGCGCCGCAATTTGCGGAATGAGATTGGCACCCGCCGCATTTTCGCGACGAACTGCTTCGAGTTGTTCCGCCCATAAATCAGGTGCACCCATTGATTGCACCATCAAAAAAGAAACCGGCGCATTTGTTCGACGTGACACTTCTGCCAACAGCGCGATTTCACCCAAAACCAATTCGGGATTGTCACCGGTTTCACCCGATGGCACCGCTTCAAAAAGACCCCCACCGGCGTCCATCATTGCTTGCGCTAACGCCACTAATTCGGTTTGGCTGGCAAAGGTGCCGGGCACCAAAGTTCCATCCAATGTGGTGTGGTTCAACGAACGTGAAGTCGACACGCCAATAGCACCGGCGGCAATCGCGTCTTTTACGCACTGCACCATTTCGGCCAACTCTTGTTCGGTTGGCTCAACTTCAAGCGCGCCTCGCTCGCCCATCACATATACGCGCAATGGTGCATGGGGCAGGAACGCAGCAACGTCCATTGAAAATTCTCTAGCCGCTAATGCATCGAGATATTGCGGGAAGGTTTCCCAAGACCACTGAATCCCTTCGTGCAACGCAGTGCCCGGAATATCTTCAACACCTTCCATTAACTCAACGAGCCACTCTTCTTTTCCAGGTCGCACCGGTGCAAAGCCCACACCGCAATTACCTAAAACGATGGTGGTAACACCATGTGATGCCGATGGATCCAAAAGTGAATCCCATGTGGCCTGCCCGTCGTAATGAGTGTGAATGTCAACGAATCCCGGCGCCAACACCATGCCCTTAGCGTCGATCGTTTCGACGGCATCATCAGTGACCGTTCCGATCGCCACAATGCGACCATTGGCAATTCCAACATCACCGCGATAGGCCGGTGCACCAGTGCCATCAACAATGACGGCGTTAAGAATTCGTAGATCCAACATGGCTCGATGCTAGACGTCGAGCCGTTCTCACCTTCTGAATAGTTGAACCGCACAATGGCGGCGGGTACTGTATTGAACAGCGTTCAGTTCACTTGTTTGTTCTGGCGTCGCGAAAAACCCGCTCGAACATTGGAGATGAAATGAGTGAAGCAGAAGCATCCCGCTTCTTTCTCGAACTGGAACAAAGTTCCGAATTGCAATCAGCCGTATCCAGCAATCCTGGTAAGCCGGAATTGATTTATCCGCTCATCGTGCAAAAAGGTTTCGATTGCACAATCGATGAACTGCGTGAAGCCTTTATCGAATACGCGACCAGTCGCTTAGGTGAAGATCAACTTGATTCTCTTGCCGCCGGTCTTTCAAAGGGCGATCAAATCGTTCTTTACACATGCCCAACATTGTTAGGCGCGGGCCTCGCCGTTGGCTTTGCGGCATCAGCTGCGGCGGCTATTTAACTTGGTGTCGGAGGGGGGACTTGAACCCCCACGCCCTTGCGGGCACTAGCCCCTCAAGCTAGCGCGTCTGCCTATTCCGCCACTCCGACGTGGCACCCTTACGGGTTGTACTCAACGTTGTAGTGCGGGTAGCACCTCCGTCAAGCCGAGCGCACAAACTAGCGCAACCGGCACAACAAAATTAAGCCCGCAAAATCGGGCCGCCACAAGGGCACGAAGTCTGAATGTTTAGAGCCGGCCGGCCGCAGTGGCCGCCTGCTCGGCAGCGGTCAACTGTGCATCAATAATCGCCAATCCACCTTGCCAGAACTGTGGATCGGCCAGATCGACCCCGACCATCTTTCCGAGTTCTTCGGGAGAGCGTGATCCTCCGGCGCGCAACAAATTCAGATACGACGGCACGAATGCATCACCATGTTTTTCGAATTCGGCATACACCGCTAACGCCAACAACTGGCCGTAGGCGTAGGCGTAGACATAACCGGGAGTAGCAATGAAATGCGGGATGTAACTCCACCATGATCGATAGCCATCGGTAACCGTGACGGAATCACCCAACATCTGTGTCTGTGTTTGCTCCCAGTACGAATTGAAATCTTCGATCGAAAGTTCGCCTTGTTCACGACGGTGCGTATGCACACTGTTTTCAAAACGATTCATTGCTACTTGACGAAAGACGGTTGCAATTTGTCCTTCCAAACTTTCGGCCAATAGCGAAAGGCGCGCATCGGGATCGGTAGTTTCAGAAAGCAGTCGACCGAATGTCACCGTCTCACCAAATACCGATGCTGTTTCCGCCAAGGTCAGCGGTGTTGATTGATGAAAGATTCCTTGTTCACGCGCTAAATAGGCGTGCAATCCATGTCCCAGTTCATGCGCCAAGGTCAAAACATCGCGACGCGTGCTGGTCCAGTTCAAAAGCAAATAAGGATGAACACTGGGAACGGTGTAGGCGCAAAATGCACCTGGCCGCTTCCCTGCTCCGATTGGTGCATCAATCCATTTCTTATCCACGAACAACCGAACAACATCGGCCAGTTCTTGCGAAAACGAACCGTACGCGTCGGTCACAATTTCCACTGACTCCGACCAACCGAATTGATCATCAACCGATGCCACTGATGCCATACGGTCATAATCGGCCAAGCGATCAACGCCCAAAATTGAGGCCTTTAAGCGATACCAACGTTGCGGAATGTCATAGCGAGATACCACTGCATCAATTAATGCCTGTACGGATTCATCGCTGGCCTCGTTGGAAAGATTGCGCGACGCAATCCAACTCGAATAGCCCCGCAAGCGGTCATCAGTTGCTTTATCGCTCATCAACGTGTTGAACACATAGGCCCGCGTGCGCAATCCCGGCTCAAGCGCTTTCGTAATTGCAGCAGCGGCAATTTGTCGACGTTCACGATCGGGAGATGAAAGTTGCGAAAGTCCTTGTTCAAGACTGGTTGTGCCTTCGGGAAGTTCAACTTCGATAACCGAGGTGAGTTCATCAAAGAGTCGACTCCACGCCGATGATCCCGAAACAGTTTTCTCCGCCAGGATTTTTTCTTCTGCTTCGGTCAATAAATAAGGGCGATAGCGACGGGCGGACTCTAAATGCCAGCGAAACGGCAATATTTGATCAGTAGCAATAAGGGCATCGGCAATGACATCGTCTACTTCAGCCCATTCCAATTCAAAGAAAAGAAGTTGTGTGCTGATTTGTGTCGCAACTTCTTGAAACTTTTGCATTGCCGCACCACGAGCGGGATCGGAGGTGTCGGTGGCAAAACGCAACGACACATAGGAACCAGCGCGGCCTAATGCATCGTTAAGTGCGGCTTGTTGTTGCATGACGTGCGTTAGTTCGTCGGCCGTCAGAGTTGCAATCTTGCCTCGGTATTTTTGTAACGACTCGGCCAGTTGGGCCGCCTCTTGGCAGAGACGCTCCACTTCCGATTCATCATTACCGCCCAGCAAATCGGAAAGATCCCAATGGATACCGCTGGCGCTTAAGTCGGGAGAAAGTTCGTCGTTTACCGTCATGCCCTTACGCTACGTAGGTCAGGACGCGACTTCCACCTTCTGCCGTAAGCG
>CAYOHV010000159.1:0-3875 GCA_964403825.1 uncultured Bifidobacterium sp.
GATGGGCCGCCAGAAACTCGCGATTTAGCCGAGTCATTTAATCTCACGGCTGATCGTTTACAGGCGTATATCGAAACGCAACGACAATTTGTTTCCGATGCGTCGCACCAACTTCGCACGCCATTAACCGCGCTCTCATTACGTCTGGAAATGATTGAAGGCGAATTGCGATCGGAGAACGCCGACCTTATTGCTGCCCAACGTGAGGTCGCGCGCCTGAGCCGGTTAGTGAACGATTTGTTGGCATTGGCGCGGGCGGATCAAGCCACCGGCGCCGCCAGCGAAGTGTTGCGTCGAAATTGTTCCGAGGTGCTGCGCGATCAATTGGAAGTGTGGCGTCCCATTTTGGATGAGGAGAAACTCACCCTCGATGACGATATAAACGATTGCGATTTCGTCGTTAACGAATCGGTGTTTGCACAAATTGTGGACAACATTGTTTCCAATGCCGTTGATGTGGCACCGGCGAAAAGCAAAATCTTCGTTCAACTCACCGAGGAAGATAACAAGGTTGTGCTGAGAATTCGCGACGAGGGCCGCGGCATGAGCGAAGAGGAAATTGCTCGTGCCTTCGATCGCTTCTGGCGCGGAACCGCTGCTCCCACTCGTTTCGGAAGCAGCGGTCTCGGCTTACCCATTGTGAAGGAACTCATTGAAAAGGAGGGTGGAACAGTTGAACTTGTTCCTCAATCTCCTGGACTTGAAGTGCGACTGACGTTCTTCAAAGAGCTCGTGTAACGAACGTAATTATTGCTTCAGCAATCCGTTCATTTCGTCGATTTCTTTTTGTTGTCCGGAAATGATTGCTTGGGCCAGCGTTTGCATTTCGGGGTTTTTACCTTTAGCAAGTTCTTCTTTGGCCATCGTGATTGCACCTTCATGATGTTGAATCATTAACTGCAACCACAGACGATCGAACGCAGAGCCAGTTGACTCGTTCAATTTCTTCATATCGGCTTCGGTCATCATGCCGCTGGTCATCATGGAACCCATACCGTCCATTGAGTGGTCACCGTGATCCATGGACATAGAAGTATCCGGAACTTTCTGTCCGCGATTACTTAACCACTTTGACATTTGCTGAATTTCCGGATCCTGTGCGCCTTTGATGGCGCGAGCAAGTTTGAGGACGGGCTCGTACGTGCTCTTTTGTAATGCGATATCTGCCATTTCAATGGCTTGGGCGTGATGAGGGATCATTCCCTGGGCGAAGCCAACATCAGTGGCGTTGTAATCGGCGTTGGCGGGGATGGCCACCGTCGTTGATGAATTCATATTCATATCGGAATGATTCACCGATGAATGATCCGAACATGCAGCAAGGAGTATGGAAAGCGATGCAAGGATGATGGCGACGCGGCGCATGGAATTACCTTTCAATGACTAATTGGGGGGGCATAGAAACACTAGGCAAGAGGACTCGAGGCCACTAATAACGCCGTTACTAAAACAATGGCGAGGAACACCACTGATTCAGCCAGCATGGTGAGGCGAAATTGGTTTGTAAAACTTTCTTGATCCGTTTGCAACTGAGGCACTAAACGCCAACGGTTGTAGGCACCGAGCGCAATCAAGATTGCGACCAAGAACAGTTTTACAATGAGAAATTTTCCAAACTGCGTTGAGAAAATTCCACCGAACCCGTCCAAAATTAAATACGAAAGAATGACGCCAGTAATCGACACGGTGATGACTGAAACCGTTGCCAAGGATGAAAACTTGGCGGCCAACACGCGCGATGAAATCGAAATTCCGTTGGCTTTACGACGAACGAGCGTCATGAATAAAAGCCATGCGCCGGCACACCACACCGAGGCCGTGGCCAAATGCACAAAGTCTGAAATGGCGGTAACGAAGCGCGGCTGCACACTGGCGGTATGGCCAAGGAAAAGTTCAGAGCACAACAGCAATGTGGCGCCCACAATGGCTAATGGCGACGACGAGACTTTCACTTTGGTAAGTGTCATTGCCGGAGCGGTGATTGTTGTACCGCTAATGGAATTGAGTGCTTGTTCGTTGTCGTTGACGTCTTCGATTGACATAGTGAGGAATAGCAACAGCACGAGTGCACCAATCACTCGCAGAGCCGAACCGGTGGCGAAGTTTGATGAGATGACATCGCCCCATGCTGATGGGCTGACAATGGAAAAAATTCCATTCGAGCCGCGTACCCAAAGTTGTGCAAACCATTCCAAAACGGCGCCAAATACAACGACAATCGCGGCGCGGCGAATAAAGAAGATCAAAGAACGTGATTCGCGTCGAAGTCCTTCATGAACAAATTGGGCGTAGGCCAATGCGCCAACACAAAACAAGATGGCGGCATACACAATCCAGCGCCCGAGACTTGCCAATAATTCCGCAAAAGAAAAATTGGTCGAGGATGATTCGGTGGTTGGGGCGGCGTTTCCATCGCCCGAGAGGATTGCGGGAGCGGTAGACGCCATAAGTGGGTCGATGGTGAAGGCAATGCTTCCGGTCATGACATGTCCGTCAGCGGCTCGTGACGCCCACGAGGCTTTATTACGACCGGCCGGAAAAGGTTCTTCAGCTTCAACCGCTACAACTTGCTCCGATGGTCGGGTCACAGATTTGATCTTTAGTTGCGCGCCTGTTTCATCGGTGAGTTTGAATTCATCTTTTACGGGGTCAACGGTTCCCGAAAAAGTGAAGGTCACTGTTTGCGTCGGGCCAACTGTGGAAACGTTTTCGGGAGTGCTTGATTGCAATGCAACATGCGCGCCTGCAGCGACACTCGATAGGACCGTGACACTAAAAACAATCACGAAGAGAGCTGCACGCAAGGCCAACTTGGGTTTTGCCAGCATTTTCCTATTTTATGTGCATTAATTCCAGAAATTGGGATCAGGAAAATAGAAAAATCCCGTGTTTCTGCGAGAAATCGGTTTTTATTGCGGTGTCGGTCGGATTTCACAATCCAAACCTGATTGCCACACCATTCCGGTTAGCGAATCAATTTCCTGGTGACTGCTCGTGAGATCACTGATATTGCACTCGCTGGAACCGTGACTAATCGTGACGACATCGGTTCGCAAACGATCATCATGCATGACTGGAGCTTCAAGAGTTCCAAATTGCGTGGTGACAATTGCTCGATCGCCGATTGAAAAACTTTGTGCAGTTTGCGGATGTAATCGTAAAGAAATTTCGTCATTGGTATTGCGACTAAGTTGCGCCAATTGGGAATTCATCATGCGCAAACGACGATGAGGAATTAGCCGTAATGAAGTGGACTGCATCGAGGGGAAAAAGTTGGCGAGCGCTTCTTCAAGATTTGCCAGTAAAGGAGTTGGTTCGAGCCGCCACATTTTTTCGGGGATGACATTTTCTCTCACCCATCCATAGAGTGGTTCCGCCGCGATCACCGACGTAGTTGCCGAGAGAAAAGATTGTTCGCCAACACGCGATCGTTGTAAAAGTGGCGTGAGTAATTCAACATCGGTGGTGTTGTCGGTTGGTTGACGAAATAATTCGATGCCGAGTTTCTCGGCCAGGACACCAAGCGACCACCAGACAGGTTTGCGTTCATATTTTGGTGACACCACTGCATTGGTGAATTGTCCAGCGATCGCTAATTGATAGCAATCCAAAAGCCAAGTGATATCGGCACGTTCGAATTGATCAACGCTGGGCAATACATGTGTGGCGATTGCTGTTGTTTCAGTGGGATAAATATCAGCGACTGCCAACACAGAAAGTGACGATAAAGCGGCCATAGAACGTTTTGATTCGGGAAAGGCGAGTGCAGGATTGCCACCAATGACGAAAAGCGCTTTGACGTTGCCCGATTCGATTTCGCTTAATAAACCGACACATGGCCATTCATCGAAACGGCGGGGCAGTTCAGGCCAACT
>CAYOHV010000160.1:0-3819 GCA_964403825.1 uncultured Bifidobacterium sp.
CGATGACTGAACCTGATGTTGCATCAAGTGATGCGCGCAATATCAGTCTTTCCATTACACGCGACGGTGATCACTATGTGCTTAACGGTCGTAAGTGGTGGATTAGTGGAGCCGCAAATCCGCATTGCAAAGTTGCCATCGTTATGGGCAAGACCGATCCCAGCGCACCGACGTACACACAACAATCGATGGTCCTCGTACCGATGGATACACCTGGATTAACAGTCGTGCGTGATCTTTTAGTTTTTGGTTATAACGATCGTGAGGGCCATTGCGAACTGCGCTTCGATAACGTGCGCGTTCCGGTTACCAATCTTTTAGGCGAAGAAGGAAGCGGATTCGCGCTGGCACAAGCACGACTGGGCCCCGGAAGAATCCACCATTGCATGCGTTGTATTGGTATGGCTGAGCGAGCTCTAGAGATGATGTGTCGCCGAGTTGTGCAACGTGAAGCTTTCGGTAAACCACTCGCTCAGCAAGGTGTCATTCAAGAGTGGATTGCCGACTCACGTATTGAAATAGAACAAGCCCGCTTGCTCACCATGAAAGCCGCTTGGCTCATGGATACCGTTGGCAATAAGGGCGCAAGAGTCGAAATTTCCGCCATCAAAGTGGTGGCGCCCAACGTTGCCTTGCGCGTTGTGGATCGGGCGATTCAATCTCATGGGGGCGGCGGTGTTTCTCAGGATTTCCCACTAGCGGGAATGTGGGCCGGTCTTCGCACCTTGCGTTTCGCCGACGGACCGGACGAAGTTCATCGTATGCAACTTGCTCGTCGTGAATTAGGTCCGTACTTGCAATAGAGCTCTTAATCCATCGACTCATTTCGTTGGCGTCGTGCGACTACTGAAACCAACCAGTTCACTAGGACAATTGCAATCGTGAACTGAAGCGCCTGGAAGAACGGCGTGTAGGTTTCGATTTTCGGCAGCGGTTTATGCAGATACGGCAACAAAAAGAAGCCGTAGAGCAATTGAAATGAGCCGAGCGCAACAATTACATACTCACTGCGATAAAGCGGATAGCGGAGCGGTTTCCTCCAAGAAATCCCTTCAACGTTTTCATATGTGCGATTGAAAGAAATGATTGATGCCCAAAGTCCAGCGACGATACGCACCGACACGACAGCAAAGACCACTATGACTAATAAAGCCAAAAACAAATTCACTCGGCTTTCGCGAAATTCGTCGCTTCGATTAAGGCGAAACAAAATGTTCGCTACAACAATCGGAAGAAAAAAACTCAGTAAATATTTGACGGTGTAGCCGATCTGGCGAGGAGGTCGATTTGGAGATCGAGAGAAAATGGTTGGCAGTCCTTGTCGACGTCTCCGAAACCCAATGTTTTCAGCCAAAAAGAACCACATAGACCAAAGAAAAGCTGCAATGAAGAATCCGACGGTTCCAAATCGAAATCCGAAACCAATTCGACCAATCAATGAAAAAAATGAGATGAAACTCGAAAACCAAGCAGCACCAAGGAACAGCAAATCAATTGCATCACGATTTTGCTGATCGGCGTTCTTGAATTGTCGCCTCAATTTTTCTTTAAACGTTAGTTCTGCGGGAGGTTTGTCCGATAAAAATCGGTTTTGGTAATAAATAACCGCCGCCCATACAGCAAAAGTGGCAGCTAAGTTAACTCCAATACGCCATTGATTTCCTTCGCCTTGTTTATATAAATCGGATTCGCTGAGCCAACGATTGAAAACAATTAAGGCAACAAGAAAGATTGCTTGGGCAACAACGAATTTGATTCGTTCAGATGAAGTGCTTTTCTTTTCATCCATGGCGTGCCTCCTGCGCCGTTAATCAGTTACGTCGAAGCGGAACCGTCATTTGGAAAACGTGGGCCCACATAAGTTGCCGATCCAAAACCCAAAATCATCAGAAAAATAAATGGGAAAATGGCGGTACCCAGGCCAAATAGCCAGTTCTTGCCGAACACTTTGGCGAGATCAATGCTCAAGGGGATCCAAGCGATACGCGAAATCGCAGTAGCAATGATGACCAATACAACGAATACGTCTGCCAGAGTTCCTCTGAATAGCAATTGTCCAACAAAGCCAATGAACATTTGGATGAAATAAAGAATCGCGGACAATAAAAACGGTCCAAACCACCATTTCGACCGTCCGACAATCTCAATAATTTTGAACACGTTGTAGTAGGGAATCAAGCCCTCCCATCCTTCTTTCCCGGATTTAACAAAAACTTTCCACATTCCGACGAAATACGAAGTGGTAATCGCTATTACTACCCAAAAGGCAAAAAACAGAAGCAAAAGACCAAACACCAATGACGTCATTTATTCACATCTCCGAATCTCGCGGATGCGTACCCGATCACGTCATTTACCTGATCTCTTCGCTGAACCGATATATGTCGACGTTCCAAAACCCAAAATCGGTAGAAAGATAAACGGCAGAATCACTAAGCCCAATGCAAAAACAGGCTTTAATCCAAAGGCTTTTGAAACATTGATTGACAATAAAAGATCGAATATCAAAAAAACGATATGAAAAAAAGTTCCTAGGACTATGAAGGCACTGCCAGTTGGAGCTGAAGCCCACATAAGGAACGATAACGAACGCGGCAAAACTATGAAGATCCAATACCAACGCGGAGTGTTCGATATTTCTAACCACTTATAAGTGCTGTAGTAAGGAATCAGACCTTTCCAACCCTCTTGCCCTGCCTTTTCAAATGACGCCCATGAACCCGCCAAAATTCCGATTAGCGCCGCCATGCCAACGGCAAAAAATAAAAGAATAAGGATGAATAGAAGAAAGCCGGCAAGCATCGGGTTTTCCCTCCTCGACTCATAAACAACAAGTCGCAAATAGATTCATTCGAACAGCAGCGGCGGAAACCGTTGTCGTTAAAATTTATATCACTATGAACGAAACCGTTTTGATTTTGATTTCAGCAAAACAACTGAGTTTTAAATCGGCCGGTTACTACCGCATCAAACCGGCTTCATAAGAAGAGCGGCCCAATAAATGAGCGCCAACCGGCGAAGTAAAGAACTGTAAGAGCACCACTGCTGCCAATTGCGTACGTGCTTCTAAACCATTCACCACAATGGCGGCGCCGATACAGACCAATAACACGCCGAGCGCGCTCGGTTTTGTGGCGGCATGCAGCCGACCGAATACATCTTGTAAACGCAAAATTCCAACGCCCGCCAACATTGCTAAAAAGCAGCCGCTAAGCAACAACGTTGCCGCAATGATTGCCCCGATCATCCGCCGCGCCTTTCTATAAGTCGGGCCACCAACGCTGTGCCCAAGAAACCAACCAATGCAATGACAACCATGACGCCCAAATACAACCCGTCACCAGTGCGAGCTGCTTGAACGCCAATAGCAAGAGCCAAAAACGTCAACAACATGTCCGAGGCCACAACTCGATCAGCGAGTGATGGTCCGAGTACAAGTCTCACCGTGGTGAACAACGCACCAATACCAAGAAAAACGAAACAGATAACGGCGACGACGTTCATGATTTCCTCTGTAAGCGTTGTCGATCTTCCTTACTGCCCCACGCAGCAACGGCATATCGTTCAAAGTCTCTTACGTCGCGACAAATATCTTCTGGGTCGTCAACCATAAGAGCGTGAATCCACAAAACGATTCCATCTTCAGTTTGTTGTTCATCGATGGTCATCGTTCCCGGTGTGAGCGTGACGGCATTGGCGACAGTTGTGCCAATCAACGGTGATCGCGCCGTTAATTGAACTTTGACAATTTGTGCTTTCACTCGATTGGGGAACACAACGGCCACCGCAACTTGCCACGTTGCAATAACAAGTGCCTTG
>CAYOHV010000161.1:0-3797 GCA_964403825.1 uncultured Bifidobacterium sp.
GGACGCGTATAACGAAGACCGACAAGATCTTGTCCCGTAAAGCGCGCCACGATTTCTGCATCTTCTTCGGCGCGTGCCGCCGCCATGATGAGATCGCGACCATCACTTTTTACTTGTACGTATTCGATATCGGCGCCTACGGCCGCGGCCACATTGGAAATCAATGTCCACGGTGTTGTAGTCCACACCAAAATGTCGGCTTCGCGATCAACTAACGGAAAGCGGACATACACCGACGGATCAACAACATCGCGATAAACATCCGGTTGTCCAAGTTCATGACTGGAAAGCGCGGTTCCACAACGACCGCAATAAGGCGAAACGCGATGGCCTTCGTAAAGCAAGCCCGAGTCCCAAAGTTGTTTGATTAACCACCAAACGGACTCGATATAGGAATTATCAAGTGTCCAATAGGCGCTTTCGGTATCAATCCAAACGCCCGAACGCTCGGTTAACGCAGTCCAGTCACCCACATAGCGCTGCACCGATTCGCGACAACGTTGATTAAATTCGGCGATACCGAAATTTTCGATTTCTTGTTTGGTGGATAGGCCTAATTCTTTTTCGACTTCGAGTTCAACCGGAAGTCCATGACAATCCCATCCACCTTTGCGGGGCACATTGCGGCCGCGCATTGTTTGGAAGCGCGGATAAATATCTTTAAAAACACGGGCCCAAACATGGTGAAGGCCGGGGCGTCCATTGGCGGTAGGGGGGCCTTCATAGAAAATCCATGGCTCACCGTCGGCACGAAGTCGTCGAACTTCGTTAATAACGTCATGGTCCCGCCATGCGGCAAGACGCCGAGTTTCCAGCGATGGGAGATTGAGTTCTGGCTCAACGGGACCGAATGGCATAGGGGCTAAAGCGTAGGCGGTGGGACAGACGACCCGTGCAGTCCGCAAAGGGGCTACTCTGCCGGACCACCACTTTTACCTGAGGGAGTCCGCGTGGCCACGAAGAAGTCAGCCGGCAAGAAGCCTGCCGCAAAGAAGACAGCCAAGAAAGCGCCGGCGAAGAAGGCCCCTGCAAAGAAGTCCCCGGCCAAGAAAGCCCCGGCGAAGAAGGCTCCCGCCAAGAAGGCTCCGGCGAAAAAAGCGCCAGCCAAGAAAGTTGTGAAGAAGGCGGCGAAAAAAGCGCCGGCCAAGAAGGTCGTGAAGAAGGCTCCGGCGAAAAAGGCGCCAGCCAAGAAAGTCGTGAAGAAGGCGCCGGCCAAGAAGGCTCCGGCTAAGAAAGCGCCGGCCAAGAAAGCGCCAGCCAAGAAGGCACCAGAAAAGAAGGTTGCTGAAAAGAAAGCACCGGAAAAGAAGGTCGTCGAAAAAACTGCGCCGGAGAAAAAAGTTGAAGAGGCACCGACGGGTCGTATCACCAAGATGCCACCGCGTCCGACGCCGAAACCAAAACCGGAACCGAAACCGCAAAAGCCGATTAAGTATCCGTTTGATGCGAAGTTCTTGGACGCGCAACGCGCATTGTTATTAGAAGAACGTGCTCGTCTTGTTCGCGATGTTGAAGTGCTTACCGCCGAAGCCAATCAATTGGCCGAATTACGCGAACCAGGTGATGTGCAATTCGACGAAGAATCCGGCGAAGGCGACACCTTGGCAGTAGAACGTGAGCGCGATCTCGCGTTGTCGGCACAATTCCGTGAACAAGTTGAAGAAATTGACCGTGCCTTAGAAAAAATCGGCAAGGGCACCTATGGAATGTGTGAAATTTCCGGCCAACCAATTCCGCGTGAACGCTTGAAGGCAATTCCGTGGGCTCGGGAACGAGTCGAATACAAAGTTGGAAATTTCCGTCGCTAAGTACTCACTAGGGCGAGGCTAAGGGCGTGAAAGTGCACACGCATCGTTTGTTGTTCGCGGTAACGGCGCTGGTGTGGATCGCTTTAGATCAACTCACCAAAGCGTGGGCATTGTCACTTGATGGTCGCGTCATAAACGTGGTGTGGACACTGCGTATTAACCAAACAAAAAACTTCGGCGCTTCATTTAGTTTGGGCACGGGTTGGGGAGCGTGGATTGGTGTAGCGGCGCTAATCGTCGTGGGTTTCCTCGTTTGGAAAGGCACCACATTGCGCACTCGTCTCGGCGCTATTGCGTTGGGACTCATCGTCGGCGGCGCGCTCGGCAACGTTTTAGATCGCATGTTCCGCGGCGATACCGGATTCATGTCCGGCGGCGTTGTTGATTTCATCGATTTCCAATGGTGGCCCATCTTCAACTTTGCCGATATCGGAATCGTGGTGGGATCGCTTTTGTTCGTATGGGCGGTCTTGCATGAAGACGATGAAATAGTTGAGAAAGAAGCCGATCATGGCAATGCGTGAAATGGTGCCGGCGCCTCTGGCCGGTGAGCGAGTTGATCGGGTAGTGGCCATGATGACGGGCGCAAGCCGCGCCAAAGTGAATGAATGGCTTGAAGACGAACTTATTTTTTGCAACGAAAAAGTTGTGACCACGCGTTCGGTGAAAGTTAATGAAGGCGATGAAATCTTCATCGATGTTGATCTGGATGCGCCTCCGGAAGCATTGACGCCCGCGCCCGAAGTTGACGTCGACTTTGTTTATGTCGACGACGATATTTTTGTCATCAACAAAGCCGCCGGTGTTGTTGTTCATCCGGGAGCCGGAAACGAAAAAGACACCTTGGTGCAAGCGGTATTGGCTCGTTATCCCGAGATCGCTGAAATCGGAGATCCGCAACGTCCCGGTGTCGTGCATCGTTTGGATAAAGACACATCCGGACTTATGTTGATGGCGCGTACACTTGAGGCCTTTGATGTTCTTTCCGACATGATGGCCGAACATGAAATTGAACGCCGCTACACAACATTGGTTTGGGGTATTCCGAGCGCAACGAACGGTTTGATTGATGCACCGATCGGTCGATCGATTCGGGAGCCAACAAAAATGGTTGTGAGCGCGCAAGGTAAACCGGCGCGTACGCGTTACCGCGTCATCGAAACTTTTAACGAACCGGCTGAAGCCGCATTGGTGGAATGCGAATTAGAAACCGGACGTACCCATCAAATTCGTGTGCATATGGCCGCTATTGGACATCCCGTAGTGGGCGATGAGCGTTATCGCGGCAAGCGCGCCGTGGTGGAAACACCACGAATGGTGTTGCATTCGTCCGAGTTGGTACTTCGTCATCCATGTACTGATGAAGAACTTTCGTTTTCTTCACCGTTGCCTGATGATCTACTGGCGGTAGTGAAAAAATTCGGTGCTGATTAGTCAGTGCTGAATAGTCAGTGCTGAATAGTCGCTACTGATATTTATTGCGCAACCCATGGCGGTGTCACGGTCGGGGCGGCACTGAGTTCTGAAGGCCATTTCGCCGAACCGCGTGCAATCGCAACCACATCAGCCAGCGTCACCGCTTCGAGATAACGACGCATATGTTCGCCAACGTCATCCCAGACCGCCAGCAGTACGCATTGACCTTCATGATCACATGCGCCATCAGTATGGGGTTGTCCAAAATCGCCAGCCACAATTGGTCCATCAACGGCGGAAACAATTTCGGAAAGTCGAATTTCTTCCGGCGGTCGTGCGAGTACGTAGCCGCCGCCCACACCGCGCTTTGATCGAACCAAACCCGCGCCTTTGAGAGCTAAGAGGATTTGTTCGAGATATGGCTGAGGAAGTCCGGTTCGATCAGCGATATCACGCACTGAAGTCGGGCCACCGTCATCGGCATGAAGAGCCAATGACAAAAGCGCTCGGCTCGCATAATCGCCTCGAGTGGAAACCTTCACACCCCGCATCGTAGGGGACGACAGCGGTTGA
>CAYOHV010000162.1:0-3767 GCA_964403825.1 uncultured Bifidobacterium sp.
AAAAAGTTGATTACGTCGATTACAAAGACATCAATTTGCTTCGTCGTTTTATGTCTGATCGTGCCAAGATTCGCGCCCGTCGCGTAAGTGGTAACGATTCACAACAGCAAAAGGAAATCGCACGTGCAATTAAGAATGCACGTGAAATGGCGTTACTGCCCTACACCAACCGCGTAACAACTCAACGTGGTGGTCGTGATCGTGGTGAACGTCGTGGCGATAACTCTGAAGTTGAAACGATGAATGAAGATGTAAACGTCGATATCTACGAAGCCGAATTTGGCGACGTTGAAGAAATGGACGTTGAAATCGAAATGTCGGAGGTGGCGGAATAATGAAACTCTTGCTCCGTTCCGATGTTTCTGGCGTCGGTAAGAAAGGCGACATCGTTGATGTAGCTGATGGTTACGGTCGTAACTATTTGCTGCCTAAAGGTTTCGCCGTTGTGGCTTCAGGCAAAGTAGAAGAACAAGCTGTTTCTATGCGCCGTGCCCGTCAACAACGTGATGAACAACATCGAGCAGAAGCGGGCGAATTGGCGGGACGTTTGTCCACCATCACGCTCACTATTGCTGCTCGCGCCAAAGAAGATGGCGAATTGTTCGGCTCTGTCTCGGCCGTTGAAATTGCATCGGCCTTAAACAGCCAGGCGGAAACGTCAGTGGATCGTCATGACGTCGTCATTGCGACACCCATTAAGAGCGTTGGCACTCATAGTGTCAGCGTGCGTTTGCATCCTGAGGTTGTTGTCGACCTGAGCGTGGAAATCACTGCGGTCGCCTAATTCACAAAGTAAGTAGTGTTGAAAAGGGAGTCGGTTCGCCGGCTCCCTTTTTGCGTTTCTGGGCCGGAAATGTGATCGAGTTCTCCACAAGGTCGTGGAAAACTTCGAGGGCTGTCATAGGGGGTCAATAGCCTTTAGAAGGCCTCCCTTGGCATTTCTTCCTTATTCCGATACCGATGGCTTTCTGCCCGAATCAGAAAGTTGTCCACAATTGTCCACAGTTCAATCCTGTTATCCCCAAGAAATCCGCAGCCCTACTACTGGTTTTCCCCAAGGTTTTCCCTACAGATTTTCCTAGTTATGCCCCGATATTTCCGTGTCTTCCACTAGCGATTCACAGCGAAAACGGGAGACAGTTTCACCACTACTTTCCACTTTTTCTTTGCGAGCTGACATGTCTGATGAATCCGAATCTCAACCACTAGATCGACCAGACGACATGTCGTTTATGCCCGATGAACCACCGGTTGAGGATTTTTACGAGTCTTCCGAAAGGCCATCGCAACCGGCACGCGCTCGTGCCGGAAGCCGCGTGCAACCGCATGATCTACAAGCCGAAGAGTCTTTGCTTGGTGCCATGTTGTTATCGCGTGAAGCAGTTTCGGTTGCTACCGAGCGATTAACTCCTGAATCGTTTTATAAGCCGTCGCATGCTCATATTTTCGATGCCATCACTTCGCTTTCATCGGCAAGCGAAGCAGTAGATCCCGTCACTGTTGCCGATGAGTTACGCCGTGCCGGATTACTCGATGTTGTTGGTGGTCCGGCCACATTGGTAACGCTGCAAGCAGCAACGCCGGCCGTTTCAAACGCCGAGTATTACGCCCGCATTATTGAAGAACATGCCATGTTGCGGCGACTTATTTATGTTGCGGGTGAAATTGCCGAAATGTCATATGGCATGCCCGACGATGTCATCAAAACAATTGATCAAGCCGAATCTTTAATGTTCGAGGTTTCGCAGCGACGCAGTATCGACACCCTCGCTCCTCTTTCCGATCTGTTAAGTCGCAATCTCGATCATCTCGAAGACATCATGAGCCGCGACGATCAAGTCAATGGTCTGCCCACGGGCTTTTCTGATCTCGATGAACTCCTTACCGGGCTGCAGCCCAATGCTCTTTATGTCATTGGTGCTCGTCCATCAATGGGTAAAACCGCATTGGCATTGGGTATTGCCAGCAACGCCGCTATCGAAGCGCAGCGTCCAGTGTTGTTGTTCTCATTAGAAATGGGTCAACTCGAACTCACCCAACGTCTTTTATGCGCCGAAGCCCGAGTTGATTCGCGTCATGTACGCAATGGTCGTTTAAGTGAATCTGATTGGGGCAAGATCGCCCACGCCACTGGTCGGTTGGCGGATGCGCCCATTTGGATTGATGACAATCCCAACGTCACGATCATGGAAATCCGAGCCAAAGCCCGACGACTCAAAAGTCGACTCGGTGATTTAGGCCTCATTGTTGTCGACTATTTGCAACTTATGACGGGCCGTTCCAACGCCGAGAATCGCCAGGTTGAAGTTTCTGAAATTTCTCGTGGGCTAAAAATCTTGGCTCGCGAACTTGAGTGTCCGGTTATCGCTCTTTCACAGCTTTCACGTCAGTTAGAAATGCGCGCTGATAAGCGTCCGATGTTGGCCGATCTACGCGAATCAGGTTCAATCGAACAGGACGCAGACGTGGTGATGTTTATTTATCGCGACGAGGTCTATAACCCAGAATCACCCGATCGCGGCAGTGCCGAACTCATTGTTAGCAAACACCGAAACGGTCCTACTGGATTAGTCCGTCTTGCCTTTTTGGATCACTACACCAAGTTCGCCAATATGGCGCGCAACGTCTAAGCCCAACGAATTGAAGTTTTACGCCTTGGTAGTAGGTGGCGATTTAAAGGATTCCGTCGTCCAGCGAACGCAACTCGGCTGCGGCCACTTCATGATCAACATCATGTTCCATCTCGGCACGCGCCGGTAAAAACTTGGCTGCAAAAACTGCTGTTAGAACTAAAAGACCCGCGCAGATCCACATACCAAGTTGCATGCCTTTGACATAGGCCTGACTGGCCGCATTTAACAATTGCTGTGCTTGTTGGGCTGGCAAAGTTGCTGCTTCGTTGATGGCTCGACCAATGGAATTTTTCGCTGCTTCTACGGCGCTGGAGGAAAGTCCGGAAAGATCGCCCATCGTGGCGTGGTAGCGAGCCGCAAAGATTGACCCAATGACGGCGACGCCTAAAGCACCACCAATTTGGCGAGTGGTGTCGTTTACCGCAGAACCAACGCCGGCCCGATCGCGTGGTAACGAACTCATAATCGATTCCGTTGCTGGTGTTGCGGTAAGGGAAAGTCCGACGCCGAAAATAATTCGCACAACGAAACCCCAAACTTCGTTAGCGATAATTGCTTCGATGCCATAGGTGACAAGCACACCCGAGCAGATAAGTAAACCGCTTACCACCACTTTGGTGGTGCCAAACCTTCGTACAAACCTATGCACTTGTGGCCCGGTAAGCATGAGCCCAACGGCCACGGGCGCGGTATAAACGCCGGCCTTAATTGGTGAATAACCAAGAATGAATTGGAAATATTGAACAATTAAAAATGTCGAACCGAACATCACGAAATAGTTCAGCGTGATTGTGGCACTGGCTGCACTAAAGCGCGGATTACGAAAGAAGGAAAGGTCCAGCATTGGTTGCGGTGTTCTTCGTTCCCAAAAGATGAATAAAGCGGCGAAGAAAATGCCACCACCGAACCACATCCACACATTGCGCGATCCCCAGCCTTCGCTTGGAATTTCGATAATGGCGTACAAAATTGGTACGAGTGCCAAAATTGAAAACACGGCGCCAAGAGGATCTAAACGATGACCATGCGCCTCGCTTTTCGATGGCGGCACCAAAAAAATCGTCATGCCTAAGGCAATGATGCAAAGCGGAACGTTGACTAAGAAGATTGATCCCCACCAAAAATGATTAAGCA
>CAYOHV010000163.1:0-3756 GCA_964403825.1 uncultured Bifidobacterium sp.
TGGTTACGCGCTTCAATTTCGTAATTGAGTTCTTCAGAAACGCGATCACGTAACTCGTTCACCAAAGTTTTGTGATCAAGTCCGGGAAACAACGCACCAATACCGGCGAAAATAAAACCGGCATTAGCGAGATCGGCTGAAACTGCTTCGGCGACGCCCGGGTATTGCACTTTCACGGCGATGGCTCGACCATCTTTTGTGATGGCGCGATGAACCTGACCAATGGAGGCCGATGAAATCGGAACGGGATCCCATTCAGCAAAAAGTTCTTCTGGTGTTTCGCCCAGTTCGGCGGCGATTACTTGCGCCGCTAGTTCGCCACTCATAGGTGGCGCATTGTGTTGTAAACCCGAAAGTGCTGAACGCACATGTTCGGGCAAACCTTGATCTAAGTAACTCGCCATTTGTCCGAGTTTCATCAGGGCACCTTTCATTTGCCCCAATGTTTCGGCGACGTTTTCGGCGGTTTTCAGTTCGAATGCCATATCGAGGTCGCGTCGGCGCGCCGAATCGGCAAAAACTTTGCGCGCTTGTAAACCGGCAAACGACAAACCAGTTTTGGCACCTAATGACGCCATACGCGCCGTGCGTGACCATTGGTCAGTGTTATGGACAGGACCTTTGCGACGTTGTCTGGCCAGAACGGCAAGCCCGAGGCCAGCCGTGGCCGCGGCTGCGACGGAGAGTTGAAGAGGGGAGAACCGCCGAGATTTCACCGGATCACCCTACGGGGCAGTTGGGCTGTTTCCGACGGTGAAGGTGTGCAAAGTTAGGGGAGTACCAACAAGGAGTTTTTATGCGACCGCTCGCCAACTGCCAACAAGGTGAACTCGAAGGAATTGAGAAAGATGGTGTTCTGCAATTTCGCTCAATTCCCTATGCAAAGCCGCCGGTAGGCGAGTTGCGATTTGCCGCTCCGCAACCTCCGCTCCCGTGGACTGGTGTCTTTGATGCGTCGAAGTTCGGCGCAATGTCGGCGCAAAAAGCGGGTGGTTTGAGTGCACTGTTAGGCGATGGCGCGTTAGGCGCGTCCGAAGATTCGCTCACGCTCAATGTTTGGACGCCAAGTTGTGATGACGCGGCGCGCCCCGTGATGGTGTGGATCCATGGTGGTGGATTTATTAATGGATCGGGTTCGACACCTTGGTATGACGGAACAAATTTTGTGCAACGCGGCGATGTTGTCGTGGTCACCCTTAATTACCGACTCGGCGCGTTTGGGTTCCTTTGGCTTGGTGATATTGATTCGTCGTATCAATCAAGCGGTGTGAATGGTTTGTTAGATCAAATTGCGGCGTTGCAATGGGTACAAGACAACATTGCCAACTTCGGCGGTGATCCGAACAACGTCACCATTTTTGGTGAATCGGCCGGTGGTATGATTGTGTCAACGCTTTTAACGATGCCGGCCGCTAAAGGTTTATTCCATAAAGCTATTGCGCAAAGCGGCGCCGGCCACAACACGTTTTCAACCACAACGGCCAGTGTTATCACCGAAATGTTTTTCACCACCGCCGGTATTTCTTCGATCGATGAGTTGTTGCAACTCGATACAACAACGGTGGCGGAATTAACGGCCAACGTTGAGGCTCAACTTTTTGCTGACACCAGCCGTATTGCCAACGATTCCGGAATCAGTTTGGCCATGCCATTCCAACCTGTTGTCGACGGTAATTATTTGCCGAAACATCCGGTTGAAACATTCCTCAGTGGCGAAGACCATGCCGTACCACTTCTTACCGGTACCAATCTTGATGAGTGGAACTTGTTCGCCATGATGACGCCAAAACAATTAGACGAAGATCGTTTACGTGAACGCGCAAAGCGAATCTTTGGTGAAAGCGAAAACGCAATCGCCACCTATCGCAAAGCGAATCCGCAAGCGTCGGCTACCGATGTTTGGAATGCTGTCATGACCGACGGAACATTCCGCATTCCAGCATTACGAATGGTTGAGGCGCGTCAGCATCCCTCGTATCTCTATATGTTTACCTGGCCATCTCCGGCATTCGACGGAATTATTAAGTCGTGTCATGCCCTCGAGATTCCGTTTGTATTTGGCCATCTTGATGCTCCGGGCGCCGAGTTCTTCCTCGGTTCGGAACGCAATGATGATCTCTATGCGCTGGCTAACGCCATGGGTGATTGTTGGATTGCCTTCGCTCGCACCGGTTCTCCGCAAACTGCTGATTTGGAATGGCCGCAGTGGAATGGTGAGAACTATCCGACCATGATTTTCGATGTTCAACGCAAACTTGTGGCTGATCCATTGCAAGAAGAACGAAAGTTGTGGGACGGGTTGTTATGAAGCCCGCAATTGTGTTGTTCTCCGGTGGACTCGACAGCACAACGTGTTTGGCCTTAGCTCGAAAAGATGGCTTCACGCCCATTGCGCTTAGTTTTCGCTATGGACAACGACATAGTTTTGAAGTTGAAAACGCGGCGATGTTGGCGAAAAGTTTCGACGTTGAACATGTGATTGTCGATATTGATTTAGCGGCGTTTGGCGGATCAGCATTAGTCGACGAAACAATCGCCGTGCCGAAACATTCGTCGGTGGACGAAATCGATCGCGGTATTCCGGTCACGTACGTGCCGGCCCGCAACACAATTTTTCTTTCATTTGCGGTGGCCTTGGCCGAAGTGCGCAACGCCAACGATATTTATATCGGTGTGAACGCCATCGATTATTCGGGCTATCCCGATTGCCGCCCGGAATTCATTGCCGCCTTCATGCAAATGGCGAACTTGGCCACGCGCAAAGGTGTTGAAGGCGACAACCTAACCATTCACGCGCCATTGATGTCGCTTTCGAAAGCCGAGATCGTGAAATTAGGCGTATCGCTCGGAATTGATTACGCGCAAACACATTCTTGTTATGACCCAACGGAAAATGGCGCGTGCGGAAAATGTGATGCGTGTTGGTTACGGGCGCAAGGTTTTAAACAAGCGGGAATCGCCGATCCAACGATTTACGCCGCTATGCCCGAATAACGGCCAGCGCTTCAGCGATGTGGTTTTTCGGTCGGAACTGTGACGAAAACTTGTACTGAAGATTTCCTTCGGGATTGATTACAAACGTCACTCGTCCCGGAATGATTCCTAATGTCTTGCCCACTCCATATGCATTTCGCACTTCAGATTGCACATCAGCACAAAGGGTGAACGGCAAATTGTGTTTGGTGGCAAATGCTTTATGTGATTCGACTGAGTCGCTGCTGATGCCGATAACAACTGCGCCCGCTTCGGTGAAGTCTTCGTAATTGTCGCGGAATGAACACGATTCGGCGGTGCATCCCGGTGTGTCATCTTTTGGATAGAAGTAAACGACCACCCACTTTCCCCGTAATGACGACAACGTCACAACGTTTCCGTCTTGGTCGGGGAGTGAAAAATCGGGGGCTGGTTGATTCACGGTGGCGGTCATGTCCTATGAAGCGTCATAAAGCGTGTCGTTATTCCATTAGCGGCGAGATTTCTTTGTTTTTGCCCTATCACTCAAATTTTCCGTTCTGAGGCCTAGCGTTGGGGCATGGAAAACCTTCATTCCGGACCGATTTTGGCCATCGTGAATCAAAAGGGTGGCGTAGGAAAAACCACGGTCACTTTGGGCTTGGCGTCGGCGGCGGCCCAACGAAATTTCCGCGTTCTCGTGGTTGATCTTGATCCGCAAGCCAATGCCACAAGTGGACTTGGTGTTTGGGAACCGTCAACCACTGTTGATACGGCGCTTGAATTTGATCGTCCCGGATGCGC
>CAYOHV010000164.1:0-3750 GCA_964403825.1 uncultured Bifidobacterium sp.
TAGTACCGAAGGCCACAGTGTAAGAATGAGCCAATGCAAAGCGGAACTTTGGTGGTCTTTCACGCTCATCCTGATGATGAAGCCCTGCTCTGTTCCGGCACTTTGGCCAAGGCCCATTCCCTTGGCATTCGCACAGTTTTGGTCTTTGCCACCCGCGGCGAAGTTGGCGATGTTGGCGAAGGAGTGCTTGAAGATGCCGAATCACTTGGCGATCGGCGCAGTGCTGAGGCGCGTAAATCGGCCGATGTCTTAGGCGTTGATGCACTTTATTTTCTGGACTACCTCGATTCTGGTTCGCAACCGAATCAACAAATGGGTAGCGAGAGTTTTTGCCAAGTGGAAGTTTCCGTGGCGGCCGAAAAACTGGCCGAGATTTTGCGCCGCGAAAATGCTGACCTACTCATTGCCGATGATCGCAACGGTGGATACGGACATCCCGATCATGTTCAGGTTCATAAGGTGGCGTGGGAAGCAAGCAACCAAACATCAATTCCTTTTTTCCAGGTCACCATCGATCGCGATTTTCTGTCCGGAGGAATCGAACTGGCAAAAAGTTTGGGCATTGAAGTTCCCGAAGGTTTCGTTCCGCCCGATATTTCGCAGTGGTACTCCCCAGCCAATGTCATCACTCATTTCGTTGACGTCTCGGCTCAGTTGCCACAACGAAAGCAATCGATGGCAGCCCATGCCACGCAAACCACTGGTTCAACCGATGCCGTGCGCACACTTTCGATATTTGTAAACCTTCCGGACGAAATCTTTGCCATCGCTTTTGCCAAAGAGTGGTTTGTGCAAGCTAACGGCGAAATACCCACTCCCTTCCTCGACCTCTTCACGGCAAATGTCTGACGAAGATCTCACTCACGGCGGTGATGCCGTTGCCGCAATTCAAAGTGAATTGCGCGCTAAGTCTCCATTGCGACGCGCTATCGAAATAACTCTTTCGCTTTCGGTAGTCGTTTTATTTTTCGTTTTCGTTATTCCCAAAGTGACGGGTTCGGAATACAGCAAAATTTGGGACGAAATTCAATCGCTTACCGTTACTGAGATTTTGATTCTCACCGCTATTTGGTTTAGCGCCATGCTCGCCTACACGGGCGTTTTAACTTCCACTCTGCCGGGCTTAACCCATACAAAAGCATTGGTAGTGAATTTCGCCGGCAGCGCTGTTTCTAATGTTTTTCCGTTTGGCGGTGCACTCGGTGTAGGCGCAACTTATGCCATTGATTCGTCCTGGGGCTTTCGCGCACCAGCCATCACACTTTCAATTTTGGTTTCCGGGATTTGGAACATTTTCGCCAAACTTGGGATGCCGCTGGTTGCCCTGGTTTTACTACTTATCTCTGGAGATGCCACCGGAAAATTGGTTGCTCCCGCTGTTATCGGTGTCATTGCACTTGGCACCGCAGCCACGGTAGTCATCCTGATTTTGCGCAGTGAAAAACTGGCCGACCGTATTGGAAAAATCGGACAGGTAATTGTCGGCAAACTCTTTCGCTTAGCGCGACGTTCAACAACTCCCGATGTACATAAGAGCGTTTTGGATTTCCGCCATCAAAGTATTGGTCTTCTAAAAACACAGTGGTGGAAGATTTCCATTTGGGCCGGGCTTTTTTATTCCATTCAGTTTTTGTTGCTTTTTGCTTGTTTACGTTTTCTCGGTGTTGACAACATCACACTGGCCCAAGCGTTCGCCGCCTTCACCGTGGCTCGCTTATTAGAAACCGTTCCTATTACTCCGAGTGGTGTGGGCATTGTGGAAGCCGGCGCCGCCTCAGCACTGGTGAGTTTTGGCGGCGATCACGATGCCGCAACTGCGGCCGTGTTTTTATTCCGCGGCTTCATTTACTTATTAGAAATTCCGGTTGGCGCTTTGGCCTGGGTGGTGTGGGCAACCGCTAAGAGTTGGCGAGTGCAAAATCAACCCACAGCTAAAAGCGCAATTACTTCATAGATGCAACGACGCCGAAAAGTTCGTCCATCACATCTTTTCGTTTTTGACCGGTTCCGAGATACCAATCCGGAACGATTACTTCATCAACACCAACGTTTTTCCATTCGTTCACTAATTCAGCGAACTGTGCAGCCGTACCGGCAAATGCTGGTCGGGGTGACATTGCCTTGCGAAATGATTCGGCCGCAGCAACATCATTAGTCAACAACACCAAAGCTTGAGTTGAACGATGTATCTGCGATGGATCACGACCAATTACTTCGCAGCGTTGATTGAGAAATGATGAACGTTCAAAAAACACATCCGGCATAGCCCACATATTCCATTGATCGGCCCAACGTGCTACTAACGACATCATGCGGTCGCCTTTTCCGCCAATAAGAATTGGTAATGGATCTTGCAGTGGTGACGGCTCACACCATGCATCGCGCAAAGTAAAAAAGTCACCGGAAAAATTGGTCATCGGTTCGCGTGTAAGCGAACGAACAATTTCGACGTATTCCGCTAAGCGCTGCAAACGATCTTTGCGTTCACCAAGAACAATCCCGTATTGCTCGTGTTCGTTTTGCTGCCAACCGGCGCCCACGCCCAATGTCAGTCGACCATTCGAAATATGGTCAACGGTGGCAGCCCAGTTTGCGACCACCGCGGGATGTCGAAAGGTGGCCGATAACACCAGAGGCGAAAGTCGTAACGATGACGTTGCCGCGGCTATTGAGGCCAAGACCGATGTGCATTCAAGGCGCGGATCGGTGGCCTCACCGAACTCTGCCCCATCGGCCATGAAGTGGTCCTCGATATAAAGACCATGCCATCCGGTCGAATTGGCATATGTCGCAACATCAAGAACATCGGCAAATGGTTGTGAAACTGATGGCCAAATGGAAAGCAGCACCCTCATAGTCTCCCCCAACAATCACGCCATTTCCTAAAAATAAATGGCAGCAGAAAATCTGTGCGAAAGTGACCCCATGACACATCTCTTCGACGAACGATCAATCCTGCTCACTGATCGCGTCGCCATCGTGACGGGCGCCGCGGAAGGTATTGGACGAGAAACAGCATTGCTCTTTGCGCGCTGCGGTGCCTCCTTAGCAATTTGTGATCGCCAAAGCGGACTGTTGGCTGAAACGGCAGCTGCGATTGAAGCCCTTGGTCGACCTGTACTTTCCGCTGATCTCGATGTCCGTGATGCCGAAGCGGTCGATCAATTCATCGAAGCAATTGCCGCTCGTTTCGATCGTGTCGATGTATTAGTGAATAACGCTGGTGGCACCTTCGTTTCTCCATTTTTAGATGTCTCTCCGAAAGGTGAAGCGTCACTTATCGCAGAGAACTTCACTCAAGTCACTCATTTCATTCGCCGCACCGTGCCGTTAATGGCCAATGGCGGATCGATCATTAATGTCACTTCGATTGAAGCCCATCAAGCTGGACCCGGATTCGCCGTCTACGCCGCCATGAAAACCGGCTTGGAAAGCCTTACGAAATCGTTGGCACTCGAATTCGGATCGAAAAAAATTCGCGTGAATTGCGTAGCCCCAGATGCACAACCATCCGAAGGCGATAAAGGTTTACAAGAATCAATGTTGGCCGCCGATCCTGAGTACTTGCCCGTCTTTGTTCCACCGCTTGGCTATTTAGGTTCCACTGAAGACTCGGCCGCCGCCGCATTGTTCTTAGCGTCAGATCTCTCACGCTTCATCACGGGTACGTCATTACATGTCGACGGCGGAACTTGGGCTGCTGGTGGTTGGCACCGACCTGACGGTTCACGTCCAAAGGAGCATTAAATG
>CAYOHV010000165.1:0-3703 GCA_964403825.1 uncultured Bifidobacterium sp.
ATGCCCGACGGTATGGAAATCGCAAGGCGCAAAATGCGCGGCGAATGGTCGAACGGCATGTTGTGCTCAGGACGCGAATTGGGCCTCGGCGATGATCATTCCGGTATTTACATTTTGGATTCATCACTTACGCTCGGCACACCAATTGCAACTGCGTTATCAATTGTTCCCGATGTGATTTTCGATTTAGATATCACGCCCAATCGGCCGGATGCGTTTTCGGTCGCCGGTGTGGCGCGTGACTTAGCCGCTCGCCTTGGCCTTCCATTTGCAATTCCGACACAAACGGTGGCAACCAGTCCGGCGCAGCAAACGGCCAAAGTGACAATTCAAGATCCAGATCTTTGCGGTCGTTTTCATCTTCGCTTAATTGAAAACATCAAAGTTGAACCGTCGCCGCGCTGGATTGCTGATCGCTTAGTGGCTGCCGGTATGCGTCCTATTAACAATGTGGTTGATGCATCGAATTATGTGATGCTCGAATTAGGGCAGCCCAATCACACTTACGACGCCGACAAAGTAAGCGACGGAACTTTTGTTATTCGCTGGGCCAATGAGGGCGAAACCATTGAAACTCTCGACGGGCAAATGCGCACGCTCACTAGTCACCGCGATGGCGTCATAACGAATTCCAAGAACGAACCCATCGGCATCGCCGGCGTCATGGGTGGCGCTTCAACTGAGATTTCCGATGCGACAACCCGAGTGTTTTTGGAATGTGCATGGTGGCAACCATTGGCGATTGCCCGCTCGTCGAAATTCATGGGCCTACGCTCAGAGGCATCAGCTCGTTTTGAACGCGGCACTGATCCAGAGATGGTTGATTTTGCTGCCCTGCGTTTTGTTTCGCTGTTGCCAGGCGCAGTGCTGACTGAACTTTCCGTTACTGAAGATGGCGAATTGCCGGCACGGCTTCCCATTACGGTGCGACCGGCGCGCGTGAACCAACTTTTAGGAACATCAATCGCCGCCGACACGATGAAAGCGCTTTTGACGCCCATCGGTTTTGCAATCGAAACAACGGGCGAATCGTTTACCGCCATTGCGCCTTCTTTCCGTCCAGATGTAACCACCGAAACCGATGTCATCGAAGAAATCGCTCGTCATTTTGGTTACAGCAAAATCACGCCGAAACTTTCTACCTCAACGCAAATTGGCCATCTCACTGATCGGCAACAAAAGCGCCGCGCATTGCGCGAAATTGCTATCGGTCTCGGTTTCCATGAAGCAATGCCATTGCCATTTTTGGCTCCGGAAGATATGGCCAACTGTGGTCTTAATGATGAAGTGATCACGCTTACGAATCCGTTAGCGGCGGAAGAAAGCGTTTTGCGTACATCGTTGCGTCCCGGATTGTTACGTGCCGTTGCCTTTAACGAATCGCATCGCAGTTTTGCCGTGCAGTTATTTGAAATTGGCAAAGTGTTCCGACGTCCGACCACCGCAACACCGCTTCCTGATGAGCGCGAGCATTTCGCCATCATCTCGGCAGCATCCGATAGTCGGGAATTGGCCCGCACTCTCGCCGTACTCGGCACAACGTTGGGTTATGACATTTCCATTGACCAATCGCGTCCGCCTCAGGGATTACATCCCGGCCGTTCGGGCATGTTGTGTGTTGGCTCGGTCGTTGTTGGACAGATCGGCGAAATTGATCCGGCGGTAACCGAAGCCTACGGATTAACCGAACGTGTGAATTGGCTTGAACTTGATCTCGATACGTTGTTGGCTTTGCCAGCAACTGAACATCGTTATCGCGCCATCAGTCGTTACCCCTCGAGCGATATGGACTTCGCCTTCGATGTGCCCGAAGAAGTTTCGGCAGCGCAGTTGGCGCAGGCTTTGCGCTCAGCCGCGGGGGATCTTTGTGTTCGGTGTGAACTTTTCGATGTGTTCCGATTCCCCAACGGTCGCCGGTCATTGGCCTATCGCTTACGGTTCCAATCAACCGAGCGCACCCTCACTGATGAGGATCTCACCAGCGCCCGCCAAGCGGTTTTGGCCGCCGCCAGCGCCCTTTCGGTCAATTTGCGGGAAAACTAAGCCCTTGGGGCAATGAATATTCTTGCATTGTGATGCATGAATATATAGGCTAGGGGAATGACAGCCCCAAATTCCGCTTCTGCGACTGCTCCGATCAAGGTCGGCATCCTCGGTGCCTCTGGATTCGCGGGTGCCGAATTACTGCGTTTATTGGCGGGCCATCCTGGCTTTGAGGTGGCGGTGGCCGCAGCTGATTCGCAAGCGGGGACGCCTATTGGTTCGCTCTATCCCTCATTAGCGGCGGCCTATGCCGGCCAAGTATTCGACCCGTCGGATCTGTCGGCATTGAATGGAATTGATCTTGTGTTCTTGGCGATGTCGCATGGACAGTCGCAAAAAGTTATGGGCGAACTGCTCGACATTGTTCCCAAGGTTGTCGATCTCGCCGCCGATTTTCGTTTGGCCGACGCATCTTTGTATCCAACTTGGTACGGCGAAGAACATTCATCACCGCAGTATTTATCCAAGTTCGTTTACGGACTTCCCGAGTTTTATCGGTCATCGCTAGAGAGCGCCATGCATGTTGCCGTTCCTGGTTGTTATCCAACCTGCGCCTCACTCACGTTGGCGCCCCTCGTTGCGCACGGTGTTGTCGATGAAAGTTCGTTAATCGTTAACGCCGTTAGCGGCGTTTCTGGTGCTGGTCGGGCGCCGACGGAAACAACAACATTTTGCAAAGTGGATGAAGACTTCACTGCCTATGGCGTTGCCTCTCATCGGCATACACCCGAAATCGAAATGATTTTGCAAAAAGTTTCCGGATCACCAATGGCCGTTACGTTTACTCCGCATTTGGCTCCCATGAACAGGGGAATGTTGACAACGTGTTACGGAAAGTTCAGCGACAAGCAATATTCAACTGATGAATTAATGAACCTCTACAAAGAGTTTTATGCCAGTGAACAGTTCGTTGTGGTTATCGACGGCATACCGGCTACGAAGTCATGTGCGGGCTCAAATAGCGCTCATGTTTCGGTTCGGGTTGATTCTCGGACCAATACGGTGATTGCCATGGGCGCAATCGACAATTTAGGTAAAGGCGCCGCGGGCCAGGCTCTGCAATGCGCCAACATCATCACCGGACAAAGTGAAGAACTTGGTCTCTCAACGATTGGTTTGTATCCGTGAGTGTGACTGCGGCAAAAGGTTTTGTAGCGAACGGAATCGCGGCTGGAATTAAACCTTCCGGCAATCGCGATTTATCTCTTGTCGTTACCGCTAGCGGTAAGCCCGTGGCGGCCGCTGGTGTGTTTACTCAAAACAAATTGAAAGCTGCGCCCGTGCAACTTTGTCAGTCTCATCTTCTGGCAACCGATGGTTATTGCGTTGGCGTTGTTCTGAATTCGGGCAATGCCAATGCCGCCACCGGCGCACAAGGAATGCAGGACGCGTTAGCGATGGCTCAAGGAGTCGCCAGTCAACTAAATGTTGAAACTGAATCGATCCTGGTGTGTTCCACGGGATTGATCGGCATACCGATGCCAATCGATGTGATTACAAAGGCAATCCCCGAGTTAGTTGCCGGAAGATCATCCAATGGTGGAGTGGCGGCGGCGACGGCCATCATGACAACCGATACGGTTTCGAAAGAAGTCATCGTCGAAAAAAGTGGATTCACCGTCGGTGGCATGGCAAAAGGCGCCGCCATGCTTTCGCCCAA
>CAYOHV010000166.1:0-3689 GCA_964403825.1 uncultured Bifidobacterium sp.
GCAACGCCACAATCCACAAAACGGCGGCGATGGAAAGCCAAGTTTGTGAAACCGAATAAACCTTGTCGCTCATGCCCGCTAAACCGAATCCGATAAAGCCAGCAATACCGATACCGGGAAGGGCATAACGAAGGAGAGTCTTTTCTAAAGCATCAGCGGCCGCAGTTTGTCCGTTCGCCGAAAGACGCATCAGCACTGGGGTGAAAAAAGCGGGGGCAAAACCAACGACGACCGCCACGATATGAATGAGCAACATGACGTTGTAGGCACCGCTACCGATTTCTGCCAGAACCATGGGAACTCCCGCGTTTGTGGGCAAGAATTTTTGCCCGTATTCACTTTCGCCAATCTACCCGCGATAGCGTCTCCACTCGTGACAAGCGCAGTGCAACCAGACGTGACCCTTACTCCACTTAAAGGCGAAGGCCGACCGATCACTGAATGGACCACGAATTTCCATTTGGCCATCGTTGCCGTTGATCCCTACACATTGGAGTCTTCGTGGATTCTCGATACGGCGCGCCGCATCCTGAATCACTTTCAAGAGGCGGATATCCGCGTGGCCTTAATGGTCACGGCATCGGCTGCCGATACCGCGACATACCTCGGACCTTTAGTGAACGAGTTCTTAGTGTTTATCGATGAAGATCGCGCGGCGGTAAAAGCATTTGGTCTTTCACAACTGCCCGCCTTCGTTCATATCAATCAAGCGAATCAAGTTGAAGTTTCTGCTGAAGGCTGGGATCCAGCGCAATGGGAAATCGTGGCCAACAATATTTCCGATCGCATGGATTGGACTCGCCCGGAAATTCCCGCTGTTGGTGATCCATCACCATTCGCCGGCACTTCCATTTAATAAAAGGCGTTGCGTCGCGTTTTTATTTAGCGGCGGCTAACCAAATTTGCGCCAACGAAACTGTCGCTTGTTCTTGTCCAAGCGCGTCGGATCCCTCACCCGATTTCCATGCCGTGACGTCGCGTACGCGGGCCGAACTAAACGCGGCCTCACGTAATTGCAGCATCACGACATAAGGGTGATCAACCGCAATTTGTTCTTGCACAATGCGCCAACTATCACCTTGCCGTAATACGTCATTGGTGGCTCGCGCTTCGGCGTAGGCCCGATTAACCAAAGTGTTGGCATAGCGCGTCACATTGGGACTTACGGCCGGCTTTTCGTTCAAACTGCCCACCAAATTTGGTTCATAAAGATCTGGCGTTGGACTTTGGAATCCCACCTGCATTACGGCTTGGAACTGACCGGTTAATTGCAATATGCCGATTTCACTATCAGAAGGAGAAGCCAAAACGATGGTGATTCCCGCCGCCGCTAATTGCACTCGCCAAAGCGATGCAATACGCGCTTGAGTGGGATCAGGCGGCACCAACAAAATGAATTGCAGGGGCGTTCCGGTTTCTTCCTCATATTTCTTTACTTCATCAATCGCTTTTTGCAGATCAAAGACATAACCACCAGCATCGGTGAACCAAGGCGATGTGTCACTCACGATGCCGCGGGCAATGCGACCTTCACCGTAAATACCTTCATTCAAAAGTTGTTCGCGATTAGTGGCGTAGGCAACGGCACGTCGCGCCGAAGGGCGATCGAATGGCGGCCTACCGGTGTTGAGGGCCACAAAAAGTTTCGGACGCTCTTCGTTGCGGTCTTCATGCACCGCAAACTTTGAGTTTTTGGCTAGTTCGTCCATTCGTCGCAACTGACCCGGATCATTGACGACAGTGAAATCGACCGATCCATCTTCAACAGCGGTGAGGCGCAATGCCGGATCTTCGATGGCCACAAAACGAACGCCGTCGAGATAAGGCAATCCGGTTTTCCAATAGTTCTCATTACGAACGGCGCTCAAACTTCCGGATAGATCAAATCCATTGGCGCGGAATGGGCCCGTGCCAATGGCTGGGCCACCCATAAGAGTGATCGGCGAAGCAATAAAACCAATTTGTGTGGTTAGAACTTCGGGAAAAGTTGACCACGGGGAAAGCAAAGAAACTTGCACGGTCAAATCATCAGTGGCAATTACCGACGCTACGGAGCGCAACAAACTTTCACCCACGACGCTACGCCGCTGTGCTTCCAGATTGGCCACCACAATTTGAGCTGTGAGCGGTGTTCCATCATGAAACTCAACATCGGGACGGATTTTCAAAGTCCATAACGTGTTATTCGCCGAGGCCGAAATTTTGGTCAGCAATTCAACTGCAGGTTGATCAGATGTGGAACGCACCATTAAGCGGTCATAAATGGCGCGGCCAATCTGCAATTCCGAACCATTCCAGCGGCGCCCCGCCGGTGATAATTGAATGTCTCCCGCGGCAATTGCCACGGACAAAGTTCCACCTCGTGCCGGTTCATTTCGCGGTACAACCGAACCCTCAGTGACGTTGGTGGGATTGGGCGGCGTAGCCGTTGTCGTTGAACAGGCGGCCGCAACCGTTACTACGAACAACGAAAGAATCAGCACTGACGTTTTCCAAGCCGACAATCTCGGCGCAGTCGCCCTTTTAGAAATCAGCGTTCTGTTCCAAATCGGCACAGCGACATGGTAGGCGAGGCGCGTTCACCACGGTATTCACCGGAAGTTTCTTGCGTTGTTATGCGCACGGAACAGAGCCAGCAGCGATATTTGTGGTGAACTACGCCAATGAACTTGAAAGTTCGTATTGGTTTTGGACTGGGAGCTGCCGCATCGAGTGACGCCGCGCGGTTTTTGCATATCGTCGATCGCGGCGAGGAACTTGGCTTTGATTCTCTTTGGATGTCGGAACGAATTTCTGCCACTACTCCCGATCCGATGATTGCGTTAGCCGTTGCGGCCGGGCGCACAACAAAAATGAAAATCGGAACATCAGTGATTGTTCTACCCGGACGCAATCCAGTGTTACTAGCCAAGGAAATGGCGACTCTTGATGTTCTTTCCAATGGACGATTTCTTCCTGGCGTTGGATTAGGTGCCATCGATCCGGTTGAACAACAAGCATTTGGTGTTGAACGCAAACAACGCGGCGCATTGCACGATGAAGCCCTCAAAGTGATGCGTCTCTGTTGGACGGGTGAACCGTTTTCTTTTCACGGACAGTTTTTTCATTACGACGATGTCTGCGTCTTACCGAAACCGCAACAACCGACATTTGATGTTTGGCTCGGCGGCATTGCCGAAAGTGAATTACGCCGCGTTGGTCGTATGGGTGATGGTTGGATGCCGTCGTTTTGTTCGCCCGAAGATGTCGCCCATGGAATCGACGTCATCACTGCAGTCGCGGCGCAAGAACATCGATCAATTGATCCCGAGCATTACGGCGTCTTAGTCGCCTATTGCGATACCGAGTTGCCGCCCCGAATTGCAGAATCAATTCAGCGGCGCCGACCGGGAGTGGATCCCCATTCGGTTATCCCCCGCCGCAATGATCTTGGCCAATTAATCAATGAATTCATTAGCGCCGGTGCTTCGAAATTCATTGTGGTTCCCTTAAACGCTGCTTTTGATCCCGATGCCGAACTTGGCCAATTAGCCGAACAGTTGCTCCCCCTAGAGACGTAACTTCCCGCGCCGAAATGCAGGTCGGCTAACGCAATGTCCTCATTCGGTGGCTAGCCTCACCACAGCAACTTTGGGAGGAAAAATGGGAATCGCCATTACCGATGATCACCGCACTCTGGCGGAAGTCAC
>CAYOHV010000167.1:0-3681 GCA_964403825.1 uncultured Bifidobacterium sp.
CGTCCATCGGTTCAGCCAAACTGGAACGCTCAGGGCCAACGCTGGAAACAATTTTCGATGACATTCAAATGGCACCGGAGTACGCCATCGAAATGAGTTATGAAGGCGCGTATGAACTTTCGGAATCAACATTGGCCGATGGTTCAAAACTTGATGACGATTCAGGCGCTATCGGCGGATGGATCTCGTCAATCCTCGTCCGCACCGGCGATTTACCGTGGAATTTTCTTCCCGCGGCGACGGAAAATTAAATTCAAAATTCCTCTGGATTTGGAAGTAAATCAGGGAACACAGGATCGCGACCTTCTGCTTTGGCCGCAAACGATTCGATCATGTCGGATGGTTGGAACATCCCCGTTTGCCAAGTCGCAATATGTTCCAGACTGTCGGCCACGGAATGATCGCGGGTGAACTTCACCATTTCTTTCGTTCCCCAAATTGCTAACGGGCTCTTGGACGCAATCTCACGCGCAATTTCGTTGACATTGGCCAACATTTCTTCTTGGGTGGCGAACACTTCATTCACTAATCCCACTTCTTTGGCGCGGGCGGCTGACATACGACGGCCTGTATAGGCGTATTCACGGGCAACGCCATCAGGAATGATTTTTGGCAATCGCTGCAATGTGCCGACATCGGCAGTCATTCCAATATTGATTTCCTGAATGGAAAAGAAAGCATCCGCAGAGGCGTAACGCATATCGGCGGCGCAAACCATATCGACCGCCCCGCCGATACAACCGCCCTGAATAGCGGCCAAAACGGGCATACGGGCCTTTTCAAATGCCGTAAACGACTCTTGTAAGAGAAGCACTGATTGACGTAGACGCGCCCGTAAGCGACCCATCTCTTTAATAGCGTCCGGCCCTTGCGGTTCGGCCAGCGCGTTGTCATCGGAGGCAAAGACAGCAAGATCCATTCCGGCGCAGAAATGTTTGCCAGTTGAACTAAGAACAATGGCGCGCACATCGCCGCGACGATCAAGATCACGCACAATTTGCGGTAACTCATTCCAAAATTCGCGGATCATCGAATTCAAAGCATCCGGTCGATTCAGTTGGATGCTTGCCACTTTGTCGGTGACATCAACAGCAAAACATTTATACGACATGGCTTACCCCAATTCTCTTTTCACCAGTTCAGCCAGATTGGTTTGTGGACGTGCCCCTAAATGCGAAATTGCCTCAGCGGCGGCAATTGATGCCATCTCTCCACTTTGCGTAAGTGAAGCTCCCGCCGTCCAGCCAGCGAGAAAGCCCGCGGCATAAAGATCGCCCGCGCCCGTGGTATCGACGGGCACTGTGAAGGCTGCGGCAATTTCGATTTGTTCATCCGGCGTCACGATTACCGAACCTTTTTCGGAACGAGTAATACACGCTATTGAACACTTGCCTTGGATGTCAGAAATCGCCTGTTCTAAAGAATCCACTTGGCAAAGCGAAAGAATCTCTTCGGTATTGGCGAACAAAATATCAACGTGCTCGGTGAGTAATTGCAAAAACTCTTGACGATGTCGTTCAACACAGAATGAATCGGAAAGTGTGAAGGCAATGGGTGTTCCAACTTGAGCTGCTTTTTCCATCACAAAGCGAATTGAATCTTTGGCAATGGGTTCATCCCATAAATAGCCTTCGATATAAACGACTTTGGCTTCGGCAATTACATCGGCGGCGACTTCTGATTTCTCAATTTGTCCCGCCACACCTAACGACGTATTCATCGTACGTTCGGCGTCGTCGGTGACACACACCAAACAACGTGCGGTTCCTGCCGCTGCTGATTCACCAATGGCAACGGCACCATGAAAGTCAACGCCAATGGCCCGAATGTCATGAGCAAAGACTTCACCCAAAGAATCCTCCGCGACTTTTCCAATGAACGCCGCTCGCCGTCCCAATGACGCAAGACCGGCAGCGGTGTTGGCCGCCGAGCCACCCGACATTTCGATGGCCGGTGGCATATCGGCGTAAATCGCTTTGGCTCGATCGGGATCAGTGATTTGCATCGATCCCTTCACCATTGCGTGTTGCGTTAGAAAATCATCGCTGACTTGAGCCAGGACATCGACGATGGCATTTCCAACGCATACAGCGTCGAGGGGACGATTCGGGTCTGATTGAAGCGCAGGCATGGTGATGACCCTACGCTCTCATGCATGACCGGAGAAGACACTTTCAATCAATGGCGCCTCGGACATGCGATCCGACCCGTTCGTTATGTCCTCGAACTTGCCCCCGACCTTCCGGCCGCTCAGTTCAGCGGTCAGGTCACCATAAATTTGTTGGTCGAACAACATACCGATGTCATCGTTTGCAATGCACTTGACCTCGTCATTTCCGCCGCCCGATTGCAACTACATAACGGCGAAGAAATCAACGTCACCGCCATCGATTACCAGCCGGAGACGGAGCGGGTTTCGTTCACCTTGGATGCGGAACTTCCGCTAGGCGCGGCCGACCTCATCATCGAATTTTCGGGCGAACTTAACGACAAATTGCGCGGGTTTTATCGTTCGACATTCACCGATGACGCAGGCAACGAACAAATAATCGCCACCACACAATTTGAAGCCACAGATGCGCGCCGTGCCTTTCCTTGTTGGGATGAACCCGAACATAAAGCAACTTTCGAAATTGCGCTCATCGTTGATGAAACACTTACCGCTCTTTCCAATGCGCGGGAGATTTCGCGCACAACACATAGTCCAGGCAAAGTGCGCGTCCAGTTCGCCGAAACAATGGTGATGTCGACCTATCTGGTGGCCATCGTGGTGGGGCCACTTGATGTCACCGAAGTACGAATGGTCGATGGAATTCCATTACGTGTTGCTGCGCCGCGGGGGAAAACTCATCTCACCGATTGGGCCTTGGATTGCGGTGAATTCGGCTTGCGTTATTTCGCCGACTATTACGGAATTCCCTATCCGGGCGACAAATTAGATCTCGTCGCGGTTCCCGATTTTGCTTTCGGCGCTATGGAAAATCTCGGTTGTGTGACATTCCGCGAGACGCTTTTATTAGTTGACCGCCAAACCACAACCCAAGCGGAGTTACTCAACGTCACCGATGTGATCTTCCATGAACTCGCCCATATGTGGTTCGGCGATCTTGTCACTATGAAATGGTGGAATGGAATTTGGCTCAACGAAGCGTTCGCCACTTTCATGGAATTAATGGCCACCGATGCTTACCGACCCGATTGGGAACGTTGGGTCACATTCGGATTAGCCCGCACCGCGGCCTTCGATACCGATGCGCTGCAAGCCACGCGACCCATTGAATATCCAGTTATTTCTCCGGCCGATGCTGAAGGAATGTTTGACATTCTCACCTATGAAAAAGGCGCCGCCGTTGTACGCATGCTCGAGCAATACCTCGGCGCCGACGCTTTTAAAGCGGGAATTGCCCGTTATCTGCAACAGCACGCGTATGGCAATACCGAAACCACTGATCTTTGGGATGCCATTGAAGAGTCTGCGAATCAACCAGTGCGCCGCATCATGGACTCATGGATTTTCAACGGCGGATTCCCCACCATCAGCGCCGAGATTGTCAACGACGGAAGAACATTGCGATTAAGTCAGCGTCGTTGCCGCTATATCGACAATAACGAAAACACCGAACCAACAACCGATGACGTGACGTGGTTAGTGCCGGCCATCATTTCGTTGCGCACACCCCA
>CAYOHV010000168.1:0-3658 GCA_964403825.1 uncultured Bifidobacterium sp.
CCGGTCCCGCTATTCATCCCGTTGCGGTGCGCGCCGTTCATGATGTGCGCGCTGCTCATCCTGATATCCCCATCATTGGTGTGGGCGGTATTGCTAACGGTGCCGACGCCATTGAATTAATGATGGCGGGCGCTAATGCCGTGCAAGTAGGTACGGCCACATTCGCCGACCCACGTGCCCCGTTACGAGTGGTTGATGAAATACAAAAGTGGTGTGAAAAACACGGAGTGCGCGATATCAACGAAATCGTAGGAGTCGTTCATGGTCATTGATCCAAATGTCAGAAATAAGTTGGCTTTGGCCTTAGATATTGATGACATCGTGGCGGCGCGTCGCAGCGCGGATCTTTTGTCCGATTATTTCGGTGTGGTCAAAGTTGGTCTCGAACTTTTTAGCGCCGCAGGTCCGGAAGCGATCGAAACATTTGTGGATGCTGGTTTCGCTGTTTTTGCTGATCTCAAGTTGCTCGACATTCCCACTACCGTGCGTAAAGCGGCCACGGTCATTGGTTCTTTAGGTGCGAGTTATCTCACGGTGCATACCCGCGCTGGTGTTGAACATTTACAAAGTGGCGTTGAAGGTTTTAGCGCCGGTGCGCGCAATGCCGGTTTACCCGAACCGCAATGTTTAGGTGTCACAGTGTTAACGAGCGAAGAAAACGACCCGGCCGCGTTGGCGCAACGCGTGGAATTCGCCATAGCGGCCGGTTGTGCGGGCGTTGTTTGTTCGGCCATTGATCTGCCGAGGGTGAACCAACTTGCACCTTCATTACAAAAAGTCGTGCCTGGTATTCGTCCGGCATGGGCGGCGGCGAACGATCAAAAACAAATCGCCACGCCCACCGAAGCACTTGCGGCGGGGGCCAACTTATTAGTCATCGGAAGAGCGGTTTTGGCCGCTGACGACCCACGCCAAGCGGCTGAAAAACTGCATGCAGAACTAATGGGTAGCGATTGAAGGCTCGTCGGTGACACTCGGCGAGTATCGTTGAAGCATGCCGCAGCCACCTGCATTAAGCCCTGAGCAGCGCCAAGCCGCGTTAGCGAAGGCGGCCGCCGCGCGCCGTGTGCGAGCGGAAGTCAAAGAGCAGTTGAAGTCGGGTCAACTCACGTTGCCGCAAGTTATTGAACGCGCTGAGACCGATGAATTCATCGCCGGTATCAAAGTGCTGGCAATTTTGGAATCATTACCCGGTGTTGGAAAAGTGAAAGCGCGACGTTCGCTGGATGAAATTGGTATTTCGGAAAACCGCCGGTTGCGCGGTCTCGGCGAAAATCAGCGCAAACAACTCCTTGACACGTTTGGTCGCTGAGTAATCCGTGATCATTGTTGTTTGTGGCCCAGGTGGCGTTGGTAAAGGCACAGTCGTTGCCCGCTTAATTGCCAATGATGCAAAACTTTGGCTTTCTCGTTCATGGACAACTCGCCAACGACGTCCATCGGAACGTGAAGATGCATATGTTTGGGTGACGCGCGAAGAATTTCTGCGTCATGCCGACAACGGTGGTTTTCTGGAGTACGCGGAGTTCCTTGGCAACCTCTACGGAACTCCTTGGCCCGATGGGGCCGATGGCCGCGATGTGATTTTGGAAATTGATGTTCAAGGTGCGGCGCAAGTTTTGGCCCGTATTCCTGATTGTCTTTTCATTCTTTTGGAACCGCCATCGCCCGAAGTGCAAGCCGAACGTTTACGTGGGCGTGGTGATCCGCCGGAACAAGCCGAAGAGCGAATTCGCGTCGCTCAAGCGGAACTCGAGGCGGGCCGACAGCTCGGCGCTATATGCATAATCAACGATGACTTGGAACGCACCGTTGCCGTGGTTGAAGGCCTTATTGCCGAGGCGCGCAGCCGTTAGTAGGGCAGTTTTTGGTATTTCGGCGGTCTGCGGTACGATTGACTTCTTCACCACCAGGAAATTTTCCGAATTTTCAGCCCAAGATTGAGGTAGTCATGGCACAGTTCCACGATTCAATGGTTACGCCGCGAATTGAAGAACTCCTTTCCAAAGTCGATTCACGTTTCACTTTGGTAACGCTCGGTGCCCAGCGCGCTCGTCAGATCAATGCGTACTTCAATCAATTAGGTGAGGGCATGGGCAGCAACGTTCCGCCGCAGGTCACTTCATCAGCGCGTAAGCCCCTTTCGATCGCTTTCGAAGAAATCTCCGTTGACAAGATCATTCCCGTGCGCAACGAAGACATCATCGAAGCCGCTATTGAAGCGGCTGTTCTCGAGGAAATCGTTGACGAAATCGCCGAGGAAATTGCCGAAGAAATCGTGGCCGAACTTCTCGAAGAAATTGTCGAAGAGGTTGTGGCTGAAGTCGAAGCGGAAGAGGATTCCGCCGGCGAGTAATCGTCGGACCATAGAGATGGACGCTCGGGCTAATTCCGTGCAAGGTCGTCGCATTGTCCTTGGTGTAACTGGCGGCATCGCCGCTTATAAGGCGGTCGAACTTTGTCGTCGTTTAGTTGATGCTGGCGCGCATGTTGTTCCGGTAATGACCGAGGGCGCGCATCACTTCATTGGTGAGACAACACTTTCTGCATTGGCATCCGAAAAAGTGCAAAAGACGCTTTGGGATGAAACTTCGCCAATTCCCCATACTCGTCTTGGTCAAGATAACGATCTCATTGTGGTGGCGCCGGCGACCGCCCGCTTAATTTCTGCATATGCCCATGGATATAGCGATGATCTTTTGACGGCCACGTTGATTGCAACACGTGCGCCGGTTGTGATTTGTCCCGCCATGCATACCGAAATGTGGGAACACCCCGCAGTTCAAGACAACCTTGCATTGTTACGTTCACGCGGTGTCATTGTGGTTCCACCCGGTGAAGGACGCCTCGCGGGTGGCGATAGTGGCACCGGTCGTTTAGCTGAAACGGCCGATATTTTGGCCGCCATTGATGTTGCATTAGGTGCCGGTCAAGATCTTGAAGGCATGCGCGTTCTCATTACTGCCGGTGGAACTCGCGAAGCGATTGATCCTGTGCGTGTCATCACCAATCGTTCATCAGGCAAACAGGGATACGCGTTAGCGGCCGAAGCAATTGCCCGTGGCGCCAAAGTTACGTTGGTGACCACTGTTCAACTTTCCGCTCCGGCTGGCGCCGATGTGGTCAATGTGGTGAGCGCCGCCGATATGGAACAAGCGGTGATGGGACGGGTCGACGCTCATGACGTCATTGTGATGGCTGCCGCCGTGGCTGATTTTCGTCCAGCCGTTGTGGCCGATCACAAACTGAAAAAAGATGAGTTCGCTGACGAACCAACCATCGTTTTAGAGCGGACGCATGATTTCTTGGTTGATATCGGCCGTCGTAAGACCGATGCGCAAATTGTTGTTGGATTTGCTGCTGAGACCAACGATGTGATGGCCAACGCCAAGAAGAAATTGACCGCCAAAAACCTCGATTTCATCGTTGTGAATGATGTCTCGGCCGAGGGTGTTGGTTTTGAGCATGACACCAACGCCGTTTCCATTTTGGCCGCTGATGGCACCACAACCGACGTTCCCTTATGCGGAAAGCGGGCGGTCGCTGCGGCCGTTTGGGATGCCGTGGTGGAACGTCGCAAGCGCCGTTCGTAGCCTAAAACCGGCTAGGTTCATAGCGTTCGTAATCGTCAGGAGAGAACGTGAGCAGGTGGACATTT
>CAYOHV010000169.1:0-3656 GCA_964403825.1 uncultured Bifidobacterium sp.
GCTTCGGGATGATGGCGAATTTCTAAAACCGCGGTATCGCCTAAATAATCACCATCAACTTGAAACGGAACTGGCCCATATCCGGTGATTGTTGCTTGCGAAATATCGGGTTCATAAGCAACCCATTTGTTGCGGCGCAGAAATTTTCCGTTCCCGAGTGCAGAACTTAAAACGCGCGCTAATGGAACTGTTTTTAATGTTTTCAACGTGACCAACGTAAGCGGTCGATCCAACGTTGCATCGGGTGCAACGGTAAAAGGACGAGTGCCGATGTAGGTATAAGGATCGGTGTTCAAACAAATCGTGAACATTCCGTCAACATCTTTTTGTAGTGCCGTGGGAGCCTGCACGCGAAAGCGCGGTCGGGAGCGATCGTATTTTCCTAACCACGTAATGAACGCCGCCCACCCGAATAACACGTGATTCGCCCAGCGCTTGAGCGAACCGCGGCGTTCCACTTCGGCCACAACGGCGGCATCAAATCCGATACCGCAATGAAATAAGAAATAGCGACCGTTCACACTGCCAACACCAACGCGTTGATACGAACCGCTATGCAATGCATCGAGTAACGCGGCAGTGGCTTCAATCGGATCGTCGGGCAAACCAAGTGTGCGAGCAAAGACATTGGTGGAGCCGCCGGGCAAGGCAGCCAACGATGTGGAACTTCCAATTAATCCATTGGCCGCTTCGTTGAGGGTGCCGTCGCCACCTAAAACCACCACGATGTCGTAGCCATCGGCGGCGGCTTGCTCGGCCAGACGGGTGGCATGGCCTCGTCGGGCGGTGGTGGCCACGGTCACGTCGTGGTCAGCGGAAAGGGCCTTGGTGATAACTACTCGCCCTCGGGCCGTGACTGACGATGCCGATGGATTGACGATCAGGAGAACTTTCACAGCCCTCTGACCGTAGTGCCTCATATTCGCTGCGTGTGATTTGGCCCCCAAGCCAAATCGGGGGCAGGATTTGGCCTATGAACGTCGTCGTCTGTGTAAAGCAGATCCCCGACCCGGCTGATCCGGGCGCGTTGGATCCCTCAACCAAAACATTGAAGCGAGATGGAAAGCTCATTCTCGACGAGTCCGATGCATACGGAGTCGAAATGGCATTGCAACTTGTTACGAACGCGGGCGGAGGTGAAGTAACTCTCGTCTCGATGGCACCGAATGGTGAAGTCTCCGGATTGCGCACTGCATTAGCAATGGGCGCGGCCAAAGCAATTTTGGTTAGCGATGACGCATTAGCCGGTAGCGATGCATTAGCAACCGCCAAAGTTTTAGCGAAAGCAATTGAGCGCGTTGAAGGTGCTGATCTGGTGTTGACCGCAACGGAATCAAGTGACGGTTACACCGGAACTGTTCCGGAACAAATTGCTGGTCTGTTAGATCTTCCTTCAGTGACCTTCGCTAAGCAGATTCAAATTGATGGATCAACGGTGAAGGTGCAACGTCAGACTGAAGCCGGTTATGACGATGTCGAATGTCCGTTACCCGCAGTTGTTTCGGTAACTGCTGGTGTTGTTGAACCGCGTTATCCCTCGTTCAAGGGCATCATGGCTGCGAAGTCAAAGCCAGTTGACACTTTGACCGTGGCTGATCTCGGTATCGACGCTGGATCAGTTGGCTGGGCCGGTGCGGGTCAGTCAATCGTTTCTATCGCCGAAGCTCCGGCACGTGAAGCGGGCGAAGTACTTGAAGATGACGGCGCAGCATTCGAAAAGATTGTTGCTTATCTCGACAACCTGAAAGTTCTCTAGGAGGAATTGAAATGGCGCTTACAAAGATTTGGGTGCTGGCAGAGGCCTCCGATGGAAAAGTTTCAACTTCAACATTGGAACTTCTCACTAAGGCACGTTCGTTAGCCGGAACAGTTGAAGCGATTTACTTCGGTGGCGACGCCGATGCCATCGCTGGTCAACTCGGAGAATACGGTGCCAGCAAGGTGTACACCACTGGTGATCTCGGCGGTGCGCTGCCGGGTGTTCCGGTTGCAAATGCGATTGCGGCGTTAATCGAAGGCGGCAACGCTCCCGATGCAATCGTGGCGGCAACGTCATACACCGGTCGCGATATTGCTGGTCGCTTATCGGCCAAGTTGGACCGCACGGTCATCACCAACAACACCGACCTCGAAGTTGATGGCGACAAGCTCGTCACCACTGAACCGGTCTTTGGTGGTTCAACTGATGTGAAGACAACCTTCACCGCAGCCGGCCCGCACTTGGTATTGGTCCGTCCGAAGTCATTTGCGGCTGAACCCGCAGGCGGCGGTGCGGCGGCCGTTGAAACCATTGCTGTTCCCGATGCGGGACGCAGCGGTGGCGCCAAGATCGTGAACCGTCATGTGGAAGAACGTTCCGGCCCGTCGCTCGACGAAGCCGCCATTGTGGTTTCGGGTGGTCGTGGCTCAGGCGAACAAGACAAGTTCGAAATGGTCGAAGAACTGGCCAAGTTGCTCAACGGTGCACCGGGTGCATCGCGTGCAATCGTTGACGCCGGCTGGGTTCCTTATAGCTACCAAGTTGGTCAAACCGGAAAAGTTGTAAAGCCCACGGTGTACATCGCCGCTGGCATTTCCGGCGCTACCCAACACATGGTGGGTATGAAAGGTTCCAAGAACATCATTGCCATTAACAAAGATGCCGAAGCGCCGATTTTCTCGGTTAGCGATTTAGGCATCGTTGGTGATGTGCACAAGGTGCTTCCGCAATTGATCGAGGCTTTGAAGTCTCGTTAATCAAACAAGGGGCCACGGATAACGATGGCCACTTTCATCAACCGGAAGTTCTCCGTTTCGCAGCAGTGCTCGTGATCGTGCGAGCACTGCTTCGCGTTCGAACACAGTTAGTAATTCGTTAAAGACGGGCGACAATCCGGCGGAAACAAGATTGTCGAGATCGTTCATGATGTCGTCATCTAAAGGTTCGCCAGCGAACTCCCAAATAACGGTGCGTAATTTGAAATCGGCATGGAATGAAAGCCCATTGTCAATGCCCCAAATATGTCGCTGCTCATCAATTAAACAATGACCGCTTTTTCGATCGGTGTTGTTGGTGATGAAATCGAAGGCAGCCATCTTTTTGAATTGGGTATGCAGTGATTCATCGTGCAAAAGCGTGTAGTAGTGCTCTTCGAAATCGGCTTCAATAAAAAATTGCAATGAACCAACTTCAAGTGGTGCATCGTCGCGTTGCACAGTCGGCGGAATGAGATCCCAGCCCAGCGCGGCGCTTAATTCATAAGAAGCAACTTCTCGTTTCCATAAACCAGACGGGAAGTCCCATAGCGGACGTTCGCCTTTTTCCGGTTTATAAACCGCTTTTGCGGTGCGATCGGCATCGTTCACTTCAACGAGAAAAATTGCATTGGAACTCCATGGCATACGGCCAAGGATTTCGATCTCACCGGTTCGTAACGTGTGAGCGACAGCGTTTAGTTCATCCGCGGACATGCATGACCACTGGCATCTTTAGGGCGGCGACAAAACGGACAAGAAGGTCGTCCTGATTTCACGATGTCATTTCCAACGGCCACGAATGTCGCCACTTGGGCCGGCGAGAGTCGAAATTGCACCGTGGCGGGTTCGAAACCAAGTTGCGAGAACATATCGGGATCGTTGAAATCGATTTGGCCGGCCATCTCTTCGTCGATCTCAAT